>RECD01000085.1 GCA_007694185.1 Planctomycetaceae bacterium | reverse complement strand
AAAAGTGGGTGGCACCTTTTGTGGAAAATGGGTGGCACCTTTCTTGAAAAATGCGAAGGATGAGTCGCGCGGCCTAGTCGATCTCAGCGCCCGCGAGCAATTCTTTCAGGTGAGCCTCGACACAGTTTGCCAAGGCCTCCGCGTTGTAGCCGCCTTCGAGCACGCTGACCAAATGTCCGTCTGCGTATTGCGCGGCGATCTCCAAGATGACCCGAGTCAACTTACGAAAGTCGTCGCTGACTAGCCCCAACGAGCCGATCGGGTCGTCCCTGTGAGCGTCGAACCCGGCACTTACCATCACCAGTTGCGGCCGGATGTGTTCGGCGAAGCGACGCACTGTCTGCGAGAACGTATCCAGTTGCTCCTCGGGCGGGGTGCCGAAGCTCACCGGCACGTTCAGCGTGGCGCCGAGTCCGGCACCGCCGCCGCACTCGTCAGCCGCGCCGGTCCCGGGATAAAACGCCGAGCGGTGCATCGAAAAAAAACCGACCTGAGGATCTTCCCAGAAGATCGCTTGGGTTCCGTTGCCGTGATGGACGTCAAAATCGATGATCAAGACCCGTCCGATGCCGAATTCCCGGATAGCTGTCCTGGCCCCGATCGCGACGTTGTTGAACAGACAAAACCCCATCGCCAGATCGGCGGTCGCGTGGTGCCCCGGGGGGCGGACTAAGCAGAGGGCGGTTTGGTCTTCGCCGGCGAGAACGCGCCGGACGGAATCGCAAACCGCTCCGGCCGATAGCCGGGCAACTTCGAACGATCGTTTGCTGACAATCGTGTCGGCGTCCAGTTGTCCCCCGCCCGCCGCGGCGACGCTGCGAACCCGTTCGATGTGATCGGCCGTGTGAACGTATGCGAGTTGTTCGATGGAAGCCGGTTCCCAAGCGGGACGAACGCAAGCCGAATCGAGACCCATGAAGCTCAAATGGCGCATGACCGACAACAGCCGCGCCGGCCGTTCCGGATGCTCGCCGGTTTGGTGTTCCATAAAGATCGGGTCGTAATACAGCAGTGTCATGGGATCGCTCGTAGTTCGCAATGGTGAATCGAGTGTACCAGAGGGCGGGGCGAAACGAGGCCTCGGTCGGCAAGCTAGCAAACTGCCCGGTCTGTAGTCGCTTACCGTCCGGATGGTGCCACCCACGTTTCGTAACCGTTCGCCCCGTCGGCGTTATCCGCCGTAGCCGGTCGCGTCGGCAGTCGGCGCGTCGACATTGCCCGCTCACGTCTCCGGCTCGCTAAACTGAGATGGCTGCCGACGTCCGCCGAGTCGATTCCGTCAAGGTAGCGTCAATCCAGAGCCAATCGTCTTCGTTCCCCGCCCGATCGATCCGCCCGAGTGCCGACCGATCGGTTTCGGTCCGATCACTCCAAACCGATCGGGCCCCGGCGACTCGCAAGCTCTGCGGTCAGCGAACGGGATCGTTGGGGAATTTCAGTCAACACTTGGAGAGCAAAAGACATGCTGATCTCGGAACAGATGGCCGCAGAACTCGCCGGCGAAGCGGCCATGACTCGAAAGCTGCTCACGAGAATCCCTGACAACCTGATGGCATGGAAACCGACAGACGAACTCCACACGATCTCGTGGAACGCGACGCATCTGGTGGAGATCGTGCAATGGGTTCCGGGCATCCTGAGCGAGAATGAATTCGACTTCGCCCCTGTTGGTGGACAGCCCTACGTGGCGCCCGAGATGACCAACCTGAACCAGCTTTTGGATTCGTTCGATGACGGTCTCACCAAGGCGATCGCCGCTCTCCAAGGCGTGCCCGACGCGGTGATGGACGAACCGTGGTCACTCAAGATGGGCGGACAGACCTTATTCACCATGAAAAAAGGAGATTGCCTACGCAAATGGGTTTTCTGCCATTCGGCGCACCATCGCGGCATTCTGTCAGCCTATTTGCGAATCGCGGGGGTTCAGTTTCCGTCCATTTACGAAGAATAGGCCTTCCCGCATCTCGCAGGTGACCAAGGCTCACCTTCGGTTCACGCCCCGCCGACCAGGCCCTGAAGGGAGCCTACGGACGGTTCACTATCACTTCGCGCGGCGTTTACGAACGTCCCAGGACGCATCGCGAACGATGTAGTCCGACTCGACGTAGTACCCGTCGCCATGTTCTACCCGACCGGTAACGCGCAAGGTATCGCCTCCCTTGGGCCAGCTCGCGTGTCCCGCCATGCCTGCTTCGACCAGCAACGGCGTTTCGCCGAGCCGAATGAGCAGACCGGGTTTCGAGATGGCGACAAAAGTCGCCTCGAAGGTGACGCGTTTCCCGACGTGTTGTTCGAGTGCCGCAAAGGACTGAATCGGCGTCGGGTACCGGATGTACGACGCGACGCAAAACATGCCAAACAGCATCAGCGATATCGCGATCGCCAAGAACATCCGTTGCCGGTCGGTAGGCCAGTTCATCCCTTGTCCCGTCGGCGAGTACGACGCATCATCACGTGGTCGGTCCGATTGCCGGTGTGTTTGCAAACGCTGGCAACCGATCGCCCGGTGGCGACAACCGCAAAATCGCAGGCGATGCAAAAATGCCGGGCAACACCTTCCGCGACATAAGACTCGTCGGTGCGACCTGCCACGCCGTCGGCGACCGCACCACCGGTCAACCTTCCCCGGTGAAAACCAAACCGTGCGTCATCAGCTTTTCGTAGTTTGACTACAGACACCGTCCGCATCGGATCACCGGTCAGTCGGTCATTGCGAAACGGTGACCAACACGTACATGTTGGGATTGGCGCTGGTGCCACCGAGGAGCCTGGTTTTCCCCAACTCAAACACCAATTCCGTCTCCATCGTATTTGATAGGATCACGACACCGGGCGAGTCGGTCGATTCATCCGCCAGTCGTGACGACCGGTAGGCAAGCATCAACGACACCTGTCCCTTGCCGGCTGAAACCAGCTTCGCTTCCGCTGTGGTGCCGATCTCGAATTGTGTCACCTGCCGCGCGGCGGATTGCCCTGGACCCGCCGACTGCACGCCTGTGGGCAACGAAATTTCTTTGCCAAAGGTAACGAAGCTCACCCTCTGATCCGATACAAAAAAACGAATGGTTTCGGCACGCTTCAGCTTGCCGTCCCGCTTCATCTGCGGAAAGGATGCAATCAGTTCGTCGGAGCTCAGATCCGCTCCGTCGGAGGCATCGAGCTGAAACTCGATGATTTCGATCGAGTATGGGCGATCGTTTGCTTTGCCCGTCCCTTCGGAGGCTTCTTGAGTTCCGTCGCCTTGATCGTCTTGGCCAACGGCAAGCACACCACTGGCGAGACTCAGCAGCAGCCCGGCGAGCATGATAAATGGGAAACGCATGAGAAGTCTTTCTATTGATTTTGACGAAGAGGAGAGGCAGCGACAGAGCGAGAACCAATCCGCTGTCGCGCGTCATCGCCGCCCACGACTATGCCTGAGTGTCGTCGGTATCCTCGCCGGAGTCAATTCTTCGCAGGAATGAACTTGCCCGACAGAGGCTGCCTTTCACTTGTCGTGTGCCGTAACCGCTCGTCCTACATCGCGGGCACTGCCCGTCTCCATGGAGCCGTCAGTTTCCCGCTGGGTTGAAAACAAGCCTAAAAATGGGTGGCCCTTTCCGCCTTTTTTCTTTCCGCCTTTTTTCTTTCCGCCGTTTTCTTTCCGCCGAGCCCATACTCGTTGGAGTGCTTAACAGCATGCATCTGGGGGCTGATGGCGGTCGGCCTCAATCGAACATCGGGCCGGGTGCAGGGGCCGTTGCAGACGACGGTTCGTCACCGCTGATACGGGTCATCGCCCCTTGGATTACGATCCGATCACATACCTCTTCTTGCAAGTCTGCATAGGTTGAAATCATCCGAACGACCAAGTGCTTGCCGGATAGTTGCGGACTCAGATTTGGTAAGGTACCCAGGAATTCTGGCAGAACACGAACTGCTTCCTTCGCATTTCGATTAATCAGCAACTCGGACGGTGACGTGAGCGGCAGCGCGGCGTGAATGGCCGTGTCGTCACCGGCTTCCAGGAAAAACACCACACCGTAGTGAATGAACGGCCGTCCGTCGAGGAATTGTTGGGGCAAAGGCTGAGGCGTCGCCATGCGAGTCTGTACCCCCAACGCTACCGATGTGTTTGGCACATCCGTTGGCGGCGCATAGGGGTTGACGGAGTGTTCACGCCGATCCGGGCGGCCGACGTTTTCAATTTCTGCGACGTCGAATGACACAGGTTCTATCATTAAAAAACGTGCCGGTATTGGCGTGACCAAGGTGCCAGTCAGCCATGAGCGCGGTAGATACCAGTGCCCGGTGAACGCCGAGTAGGTGAATTGGAAACCGGTCAGGATTACAAAGACCGCAAGTCCGAAGGCGATCCGATCGGCGGCGATGAGAAGCTGAAAGGTTCCAAATCCGACGAACAAAATCCCTAGCGAGAATGCGGCTACGCGAAATGGCATTCGGGTTTTCGCGGCACGTGGTTCGGCGATGGGGGCCTCGTCACCGGACATCGGTTGTGCTGCCAATCCGTGAATCTGCTGGAGGAGGGAGACGCCGCACGGCGTGGTTAGAGCCCGCTTGGATTGTCTCCGGCGTTTTGGTTGCAGTCAATCTTGGGGGCGGGCATCGTCAGAAATCCGGGGCTGGTAGATACCGCGGACGAGGCGAGGAACGGGTGGGGCCGCTGGTGACGGCAACGGATGATGTGAGGTGGTCGATGGGGTAATAATCAGCCATGAGTTGATTGCGGTTGAAAACGGGTCGTCCCTTGGATGGTGGGTTCGAGTACGAGTACCGCTGCACTGAGTACGAGTACCGGCTGACGCCTGAGAACGAGTCTGGCGTCTTGATTGGTGAGCCGTTCGAATTCATCGAGGTGGCGCGGCCGGACTTTGCTCATTTGCGACGAGTCGCTCGGTGAAATTTCCCTTCTCGCATTTCTTACTCGTACTCAGCATCGCGGCACTCGCACTCGACTCCGACTTCCGGGATCGCACGACTTTTTGGAATTGAACCAAGACGATCGCTGCGGCCGATCGTTGCGGCGCCCCGGACCTGCTCGGCTTGTCGTTTTGAGGATGGGCGGATATCGTCGACAAACTGATCGGCTCGTTGGGCGAGCCGTCTGCTTCCGATGTTTCCGATTCACGCCTTTTCCCACCGCCACGCATGATCGATCCCGATTTCGCCACCGCCCTGGCCGCTCACGGCTACGAACTGACCGAGACCCAAGCGGAGCGGATCGAGGCTTACGTCAAGCTGCTGTGGCATTGGAACGAAAGCATCAATTTGACTCGGCACACCACTTGGGACCTGTTCGTGGGGCGTGACCTGCGCGACTGTTTCGAACTGGCGTCACTGATCGATCCGGGCGAAGACGTGCTCGATTTGGGGAGTGGCGGCGGGGTCCCCGGCATCCCGCTGGCGATCCTCCGTCCCGACGTTCGCGTGTCGCTGTCGGAATCGGTCGGCAAGCGAGCTAAGGTGCTCGACGAGATCGTCAGCGAATTGCACTTGCCGGTCGCCGTGTATGAGGCACGAGGCCAGGAGTTGCTCTTCGATTTTCGCTTCACCACCCTCGTCAGCCGTGCGGTCGGGTCGCTGATGAAGCTCGTCCAGTGGGTCGAACCGCACTGGGAATCACTCGACCGGATGCTCGTCATCAAAGGGCCCAAATGGGTCCAGGAACGGGCGGAAGCTCGTCATCACGGCGTGCTGTCCGGCGTCAACCTAAGGGTTGCCAAAAGCTACCCGCTCGGCGGGTCGACGGTCGAACAGATCGGCGACAGCGCGGGTGATGGCGGCGGCGAAGGTGCCGGCGAAGGGGTGATCCTGCAGATCTGGCCGCGTGGACGTGACTTGCCCGCGAAGCTCGGTACGTTCGTCGACAGTGGCCCTCAGGGCGGTCCGGCGACCGAGCAGGTAGTCGACTCGCCAGACAAACCGACCGGCGAGGCAAGCGGCGAAGGAAGGGACGCGTCCTGAGCCGGTGGCGTGAACGAATAGCTTGAGCCGCCATCCTGAGGCGGCTCGAGCGGCGTGACCGCGTGGATTCAGCCTCCCGCTGTCTCGATCACCCGTCGCGGGGCGAGTTTGCCGGCCTTGATCAGCCCGCCTTGGATGACGGCGAGGAAGCGTTGACGGTCTTCCAGGATCGAGATGTCGGCCAGCACGTCACCGTCGACCACCAGGACGTCGGCGAGCTTGCCGGCTTCGAGCGTCCCGAGTTCGTCTTCGCGGCCAAGGATTTCGGCGCCCGTCTTCGTGGCCGAAACCAGCACGGTCATCACCGGCAGGCCGACGTAGTTGACGAAGAAGGTCAGTTCCTTTGCGTAGTCGCCGTGCGGGTTCCAGGCGAAACCGAAGTCGCCGCCCATCCCGAGTCTGCCGCCGGCCGCGATGATCTTGCGATAGCTCTCGGCGCCCCCTTCGAGCGTCTCTTGGTGGCCGTCGATCACCCGTTGTGGCAGCCCGAATTCGGGACCCCGTTCGACACTCGCCTGTTCGAAATAGAGCCCCGGGACGACCGGTACGTCACGGGCCAAGAGCAGCTCGAGCGCTTCGTCGTCCATGAACGTGCCGTGTTCGATCGTGTCGTAACCGGCTCGCAACGCGTTCTTGATCCCCTCGGTCGCGCGGCAGTGCCCGGTGACCTTCAGCCCATGGTTGTGAGCCGTTTGGACGACCGCGTGCATCTCTTCGAACGTCATGCAGAGCGTGTGGTGATCGTTCAAATCCGGCGAAGCGGCGTCGCCGGTGGGATAAGTCTTGACCCACTCGATCCCGTCCTTGACCAGCGCCCGGACCGCGCGGCGAGCTTCCTCGGTGCCGTTGATGCAGAACACCAAGCCTTCCATCCCGATCTTGCGAAAGTCGGGGTTCCAATCCATCAGGCCGCCGAGGCTGCAGATTTCGCGGCCCGATGTCGCCAATCGAGGGCCGAGGATCAGATCTTCATCGATCGCTTTGTTCAACCAGACGTCGCAATTGAACAGACAACCTCCTGAGCGGGCGGAAGTGTAGCCGCATTCGAGCAGCAACTGCGCGTTGACCGACGCCAGCAGGCTGACGTATTCGACCGGGTACTTGATGTCGAGGTCTTCGAGTTGGGCGACGTTGAAGTAGGTCGCATGAAAGTGGGACTCGATCAACCCCGGCAGGATCGTGCCGCCAGCCGCGTCGATCACCTGGGCGTCCGGGTCGATCGTCGCCCCCTGACGCGGCCCCGCGTAGGTGATCCGCCCGTCTTGGATCGTCAGCACGCCATCGGGAATGGGCGGCCCGCCGCGGCCGTCGATTAAAGTCCCGTTCCGGATGACCGTCTTTCCGTGGGCGGTTTTCATGATTGATGGGGCGGTTGAATGAAGGGCGGAGAATAGGGAGGGAACGAAGTAGAGTAGGCCAGTTTAGCGGCCGGAGGGAGCGATTCGGAGCGGTCGGCGGGAACGGAGCTGATTTCGGTAATCGTCAGACTGCCGTTTACCCGGTCGAAAGCACCTTGGCGACGAAGCGGTTGAGCTCGGACGCCAGCAAGTCGGGGTGGGTGTGCTGGATCTGATGGCCGACGCCGTTGAAGTAGCTATGGCGGCAATCGGCGATGCGATCGCACAGCACCGCGGCGTCCTCGGCCGTTAGCATCCCGCCGCATGCCAAGTCGGCTCGGATCAACAGGACGGGGCATTCGATGCTCGCCGCAACCTGTTCCAAGTCGTATCCGTCCAGCCAGCGGCCTGCCACGATCGGTTCGAGCAGCCTGGGATCGATCTTGCACAGGTATTCGGCGTAAGTCCGCAGTGAGGCGTCATCGCGCAGATCGCGAAAGGGCACTTCCTGGCCGTCACCGGGGCGTCGCACCGGCAGCTCCCGCAAGCGCTGGAACAGGGCGACCGGTTCGGACGGGTGACTCAGCAATTCGACCATCCCTTCGAATTGGCGATAGAAGGTCGATTGGCGAAATCGCGATCCCATCGTCGCGAAGGGCGGGTCGATCAAGACGACTCCGGCGAAGCGTTTGGGCGACCGGGCGGCGGCTAGCGCCGCGACCATCGCCCCGAGCGAATGGCCGATCAGTACCTGCTGCGGGTGATCCGTTTGCTCGATCCAAGGGGTGATCTGGTCCAAGTAGTCGACGACGCGGTAATCGCCGGGCGACGGATCGGAGCCGCCATGGCCGGGAAAATCGATCGCCAACCAGCCCAATGACGGTTCGAAATGGGGGACGAAGGGCAACCAATCGGCGCCCCGACGGGTCACGCCGTGCAGCAAGACGAGCGCCGCGACCGGCGAACCGCCGCCCCGTTCTTGGTGAAGATGCAGCGGTTTGCCCGACATACGCGGCTGGCTCCGACGGAAAAGCGAAAACGAAAGAATGCTCAACGTAACCGCCCGACACGTGGTCCACCACCGACGACAACACGACGCTAACGCGATCTAAACGTGACCGCTTCTCGCCATTTTTCGCCCGCTACACCGAAACCGCCGGCCTCCGGATCGGTTAAACAGGGGGAACCGGTCCGCGCCGATCAGACATATTTTCAATATCGTTTCCTACCGACACAGCGGTCGATTTGGCGCGATCTTCGCTTGGGTCGACTCACCCGCCCTCCCTTTCCCGCCTTTTGTTAAGGATTCGTTTGCGATGTTGCACAGAACCTATCTCGGTCTCGTCCTGCTGATCGGCTGTTCCTGTTCGTTGGCCGGTTCCGTGCGGGCCGAGAATTGGGCTCATTGGCGTGGGCCGACCGGCAACGGCGTTTCGCCGACCGCGAAACCGCCGACGACCTTTTCCGCGACTCAAAACGTTGCCTGGAAAGTGTCGCTTCCGGGCCGCAGTTCCGGTTCGCCGGTCGTTTGGGAAGACAGCGTGTTCGTCGTTTCCGCTGTCCCGGCCGCCGACGGCACACGGGGGAAGCTGGCTTTCCAAACCTTCTGTTTCGACCGGGCGACCGGGAAATTGAAGTGGCAGAAAACGGCGGTCGAAGCGGTGCCTCACGAGGGGACTCACGCGACCAACGGTTACGCCTCGGCATCGCCCTGCACGGACGGGACGCACGTCTACAGCCATTTCGGGTCACGCGGCCTGTATTGCTACACGATGGACGGCGAACTGGTTTGGAAGCGTGACGATTTCGGGAACATGCGGACGCGAAACAGCTTTGGTGAAGGGAGTTCGCCGGTCTTGGCGGGTGACCGCATCCTGGTGCCGTGGGATCATGACGGCCCTTCGTTCCTGTACGCCCTCGATAAACGGACCGGCGAAACGTTGTGGAAGACCGCGCGGGACGAGCCGACCTGTTGGGCGACGCCGCTGGTCGTTTCGATCGGCGACTCGCAACAGGTGGTCATGAACGGCGAAAATTACGCGCGGGCTTATGACTTCGAAACCGGCAAAGAGTTGTGGCGTTGCAGCGGCCAGACCGATCGGCCGGCCGCGTCAGCCGTCGCGGACGACGAGTTCGTCTATGTCGGCAGCGGCTTTCGCGGCGCCTTCATGGCCGCCTTCCGCCCCGCCGGGCGCGGTGACCTCCGCGGGACGCAAAGCGTCGCCTGGACGATCGATCGGGATACCCCCGACGTCGCTTCGCCGCTGCTAAGCGACGGTAGGCTGTACTTCTACAAAGCCAAATCGGGGCTGGTGAGCTGTGTCGATGCCAAGACGGGCAAACCCCACTTTACGGCTCAGCGGGTCCCGGGGCTGTCCGACACCTACGCTTCGCCGATCGCCGCCGGTGGGCACGTTTATTTGACTGACCGCAGCGGCAAGATCACGGTGATCAAGGACGCAGCCAGTCTCGAGGTCGTCGCAACGAATGACGTCGGCGAACCGGTCGATGCCACCCCGGCCCCGGTCGACAATCAACTGTTTGTCCGCACGGAAAAGAGCCTGATCTGTTTCCAAAACTGATTCGTCAGCGGCGTTTTGGAATCCTGGCCCCGTGAAGCGGCGGGGCCGGGGGCATCGCCATTGTCCGCATGAACGGTGTATTTTTGGGAAAGCCAAAGTAGTAGGCATTCTCTGAGTGCCGTGACCGTCCGAAAACGACGTGTTTGAAGGCGGCAGGAGGCTGACGGCACAGGGAATGTGCCTGCTACTTGGATACCCCTGCTACTTGGATACCCCAGCCTCGCGGCGGTCAGCCCTTGCGGGGCCGTTTGACGGAGGTGCCGATCGTTGAGGCGTTGAGGATCCGCTGGGGCACCACGGGCGTCTCTTCGCCGTATTCGCGGATCCCCGTGCAGAGAAATCGCAGGTAAGCAGCCAACAGCGTCTTAGCTTGCGACCGATAGCCGCTTTGGAGCTTGTCGAACATCAGTTGTCGGAAATCAAGTGGCAGCGAATACTTCGCGATCCGCTGTTTCGAATCGTCGGCGTGGAAATCGGAGGTGCGGGGGGCCTGCAACTCGCGGCCGACGGCTTCGGACAAAAGTTTCTGCTCATCGTCGTCAGCTCCCCAGCTCAGCAACCGGATCGCCGAGGCGAGTTCCGAGCAAAGGCATTGCGTGAAGCTGACCACCGCGATGCGGTCAGCTCCTTGGAATACCGACTCGGACAATTCGTAGGTTTCGTGGATCAACGCTTCCGCCAAATCGTCACACGCCGCCAACAGCTCACGGGCTCGCCGATCGATGCTGGTGTCGTCGATGTCGCCGTTTTGCTGATCCGAAAGGGTGTCGACCCGCAGGCGGTAGCGATCGAGGCCTTTGATGATGTCGCCGGCGAGGTGTTCGATCACGCTACTCAGCTTTTCGCGGCCACCGACCTGGAAGACTTGGTGCGGTGACCCGCGGTGCAGTTGTTGGGCTGCTGCCGCGACGACCGCGAGATGTGCGGTCCAAAGGGGCACGAATTCCCGGGAATCCGAACGCAACAATGCCTTAACCGGTTCTCGGGCGTCGCGAGTTGGTCGCGTTCCCTGTGCGATCAAGCACTCATACGCGATCTGGCAGCAGGGACTTTGGAAGTCGTCATCGAGATGATCGGATCGCAACCGATTCACCTCCAAATTGACCGCTTCCATGTACCTCGTGAAGACGTCCGCGTTTCGTTGGAACTCATCGAGCCATGCGAAGGTCAGATCGCGAGGGAGCTGGAACGCGGAACTCGAGTTGTCGGCAAAGACGGTCTCGTTCACCCGCTGCCAACTGGTGGCAAAGGTCGGAAAGAGGCTTTCGCTGGTATCGTGACGCCAAACCGATTCGCCAAAGACGTCGTCCTCGGAGTAAAAATGCTCCTCATAGCAGGCTTGGACGTAGGATCGGACCAGACGTCGTCGCAGCTCACGGAACAGCGGTTGGGCGGGCATCTTGGGGTTCAACACGCTGCCGATCCGCTGTTGATCGCTGAGCAGGTAGACGCTCGGACGCTTGTCCCGACGCCGGGGCGCGTCGATCTCCTGCTGGATTTGCCGTTTTCGGCTCAGAACGGAATCCCAGATCGATGGGCTGTCCCAGCGATGCAGGTGGTTGCAGAGCCGGTTACCGATGTGATGGCCCAGGTCACGATAGGCCGCGACTTGCTCCGGCGTGTAGAACTGGTTCGTCGTCGGTTCGTCAGGAAACGAAGGGAACCGATGGCGGATCTGCTGGATCTCGATCGGGTCGCGATCGGTGATCGACATCTGGACATAGAATAAAATCCCTTCCCTAGGCAATTCGGGCCGATCCGGGATTTCGGGATACTTGACCCGCATCGCCAGAAACGTTTGCGAAGCGGCCTGGTTTTCGTCTCGTTGCAACCGGGCGTACTCGATCGGCAGGTCATGATCGAGTTGCACGAAACGGACCCCTAACTCCGCACTGGCTTGTTCGCACATCGAGGCGAGGGCTTCCATCGTCGTCGAACCGCGATTGATCCCCGCATCACTGACGACGATCAACTCACAGCGGCGGCGCAGCAATTCGCTGACCCCGAGGTAATCGTAAAAGCCCCCATCGGCGACGAACATGCCGGGTCGTGAATCGGCCGCCGGCGGCGCCGATCGTTCGGCGTCTGGAGAATCGGCCTCGTCCGATTGAGGCGGCGGGACGGTCGATGTGCCACGCAAACCACTCAGCCAATGGTAACAGAGTGCCGGGTAGCCCGAGCAGCGGTAGACCTGCCACAGGATGATCGTCGCGACCGTCAACAGGGCGGCGAGCACGCCGAGCGCCAGCAAGGATTGTTGCAACGCGAGCGGCAGCAGCAACCCGAAGAAATAGACCGCGGCCACCAACCCCAGGCAAACCAGTGGGAGCGTTAGGCCTTTGTTCCTGAGCGACGGCGGGTCGCTGTTCGGGTCGACGAACCGCATGCGGTAACCCAATCGGGCTCCGAAGAAATCCATCAGCAAACGCAACGAGAGGCTGTTTGTCATCAGCGGCGTGATCGCCGCCCCGGATGTCGCTACCGCCTTGGCCAGCGTCACTTCAGAGCGAACCGGGTCGCCAAAGGAATCGAGCGCCCGCTGATAACGCGGCTCGTCGCCCAACGTCGCACCCAAGGGCGTGATCCCGATCCCGAGTGGCACGATACCGCGTCCGTCCCCCTTCTCGATCATCCCCGCCATCAGGTAGATCGGGAACGGCAGCCCGTTCTCCCACGGTCGCATCTGCGTGACCGGCGTGTCGCCATCGATATGGGACGGTTTCCCTTGCAGGAACGCGCCGCTGATCTGTTGGTGATAAAAGTCGAACAGGTAGTGGTTGCGGTTCAGATTCGCCGTCAGGATCAAACAAACCGACAACAAGCCCGACCAAAACACGACCCATCGCCAGCGGCTCCGTTGGTCGTGAGGCTGGACCACCCAGGTGCTGGCGACATGGAACGGCCGCAGCATCGCGCGGTCTTCACCTGACGTGAGCAGCGAGAGCAGAAAGAGGTTCAACCAGCCACGGTCGACGGCGGCGCGGAGATCTTCCCGGGAAGTCGACTCGGGAATCGCCCAGCGGTACTTCCAAGGCACGCTGGCGTCCTCCGTCAAGTTGGCCTCGACACCGCCGAGACTGCCCAAGAAATGAAGCTTCAGCAGGTTGTACAAACGAGTCTGATGACTCGACGCCATCGATTCCAAGTTGCGTGCCAGCAACGGGTGTTCCATCAAAGACTTCAGGATCGCCTCCGCGTCCGGTTTCGCTACCTTTGCGTCAGGCGCCTTCGCCGCATCGGCCGAGTTCGTCGGTGTGGCTTCGATCGTGAGCAACCGGAACAACTGTTCCGTGAACCCCTTGGAATACAGCAACGCGTTGTGATGATGTAGGTAACGAGAGGCGTTGGCGTGGGCTTGGTCGATCGTGCCGCAAATCGACTCGAAATCGTTCTTGGTTGTTGACAAAGGTTTGACAACAAAGTCGGCAGCGAACGGGTCACCGCCTGCCTCCAGGCTGTGGGGTTGCTCCAGCGGAAAATGGCTGACCAGCGGCAGACAGGCACGCAGCGCGTACCACAATCGTCGTACGGGCGACAGCAACGTCGACGGCGAGGTTTGCTGGGAATAGGCCGTTCGGTCCGATTGGCTGAGCGGCGAGTCGGGAATCGCCGTCGCGTCCGAGTCGAACAGCAAGCGATCGTGACGAAACAGCCGACTGATCCCCAGCAGGTGCTGTTCGCTCCAGGTCGCCAGATCGAGGGTGGCGAGCGTGTCCTTCGTTCGCTTGGCGATCTCCGCACGATTATAGAGGCTCGTCCCCTCCCCATCATGAGGCGAATGCTGGGCAAAGACCGTGGCCAAGGCCCGCCAGTCGGCGACATCCCCCGTAACCAACGCCGGGTCGCGCTGGTGCGTGTAACCCGATAAGTTCTCTCGGGCCATCACATGGATCATGGTGAAAATCGCGAACGCGACCACGCCGTTGGAGACCACCGCCTGGAACGTTTTCTTCCACTTGGCCGATTCGGATTGCTCCGACCGCAACAAGCGATCGCTCCCCATGAAAACCAACAACTGCACCGCCGCCGCGAGCAGCGTCATCTGCAAGGCGAACTGATTCAGCCGGTGATGAGAGGCGACCGTCGCGTCGCTGGTCGCCTTGGTCAAATCGTTCCCGAGGAAGACCGCACAGCTGATAGCGGCCATGACGAGCGTCAGCCAAAAGCCGCATTTGGCGGTCAGCTTCAAGCGATCTTGCAACTTGGCCAACGCGCCGTGCGGCGGCAACCGCCATGGCAACCACGCGATCAGTGCCAGCACCAGCGTGGATACCAAGACGAGCAGCGTCGGGATGAAGGCGATCAAAAATTCGTTGCCGAATTTCACCCCCAACACCGTCACGTAAAGACTGCGGAACAATGGCGCGTCGTAGGAACGAAAACCGATGGCCAACAGGGCCGAGACCAGACCGACGAACGAGAGATAGAGTAGAAAAATCGGCAACTGGCGGAGCGCGTAACCGGCGAAGAACCGAAAGGAACGCCGCAGGTAAGCACCGATTCCCGGCAACCGCTGAGGATCTTCGCGACCGGTCTCGGGGTCGCGGCCGAAATACCAAACCGGATCGGAAGCGGCCCCCGCGGGATCACGATCCGCATGAAAGTTTTCAACGGAATCGTCCGGGCGATCCGGAACCGCAGTTTCATTTCGCGCCGGCGATTTGCGGGCATGGGTCATCAGGTGACCGGCGATGTAACCGCCACCCGAAACGCTGCTCAGGAAATCGACGTAGCGCAAAAAGCCACGATGCGACAACGCCTGCAACAACCCGTCATTGAAAAAGGCGGACCGAAGCCCGCCGCCGCTGAGTGCCAATCCGACCAGATCCTTAGGGCGTTCGGTTTCCTCAGGACCCTGAGTTTCACAAGCTGTCTGATTCTCCGGCCCCGCTTCGCCGGTCGTTTCGTGACGGACGGCGTCGTCGCGTTCCTCCGCCGTGACGATTGGGGGACATTCGGTTTCCGGCAGCGGCCCGAACGCGACCTGACGACGGCGATGGACGGCTTTCCATTCGTCCACCCGCCATGTGGTGTCTGTCGGATGAAGCGATGAAGAGGGCGCAGACGATTCGGGCCGACCAGGGGCGGTGGAAGCCATGGTTTTGAGAAGCTATGCGGAAGGGCAGCAAGACAAGTCCGTCCCTGTTTTACAGCCGCGTCCCTGCGATTCCCAGCAAAAACCGGGTTATGCGATCAACTCGGTCACCACCCGCCCGCCGTCTGGACCGGTTAGGCGATGGGCGCGGCCTTCATAAGTGAATGTTAATTCGTTCGCCGGCAGGCCGAGCATGTGCAAGATGGTGGCATGCAGGTCACGGAAATGGACTTTCCCCTCGACCGCACGAGCTCCCGTGTCGTCCGTCTTGCCATGCACGAATCCGCGCCGCGTGCCGCCACCGGCCAACCAGAAGGTGAAGCCTTGATGATTGTGGCCGGTCGCGTCCTTGCCGTCTTCGGGAACTAACCCAGGGCGTCCGAACTCACCTCCCCAAATCACCAGCGTGTCGTCGAGCAACCCACGCTCGTCCAAATCTTGCAATAGCGCCGCGATCGGCGCGTCGATCGCCGCGCAATTGGCCGCGGTGTCGGCCCGGTGGTTGGAATGCTGGTCCCAACTGCCGTGGTTCAATTCCACAAAACGGACGCCGGACTCGATGAAACGTCGCGCCAGCAGACACTGCCTTCCGAAATCGCTCTGCTTGCATCCGCCACGGGTCTCCTGCTGCCCGACGCGATAACGATTGAGCGTCTCCTCCGATTCGCTTTGCAAGTTCAATAATTCCGGCGCGGCCGCCTGCATGCGATAACCGAGTTCCAACGTTTGGATCAGCCCCTCCAAGGCGGCTTCCTCCGGACGGCTGTCGAGATGCGTCTGATTGATCGCCTGGATCAGATCGACCTGCGCCCGCTTTTGGACCACCGACAGGTGGTCCCCCTGGATGTTGTGAATCGTCGCTTGGGTCATGTCCTCGCCGTTGACACCCAACGGGGTACCGGCGAAGACATTCGGCAAAAATCCGCTCGAGTAGACCGCCGGCTTGGACGTGTTGAGGCTGATGAAACCCGGCAGGTCCTGATTTTCAGAGCCCAGCCCGTAGGTGACCCAAGAACCGAGGCTGGGACGTCGCCGCAGTTTTTCGCCGGTATGCAGTTGCAGGAACGACTGCGCGTGGTTGCCGGTGTCGGCGTGCATCCCGTTGAGCATGCAGAGCTTGTCGGCATGCTTGGCGATCTCCGGCAGCAAGTCCGAGACCCACATTCCCGATTCGCCACGCTGCTGGAAAGCGACGTCCGATCCGGGGTGTTTTTTATCGGTCGTTTGAGGCTTGTAATCGAAGGTGTCCATCTGCGCCGGCCCGCCGCTCATGCACAGAAAGATGACCGACTTGGCGCGCGCCGGCAGGGCGGGCGTGCGAGGACGCAGGTCCGCAGCCGAACCGCCCTCGGTCAAGCCTTCGGCAGAGGGAGACTCCGCCGCCCGAACGGCCTGTTGGCAAATCGCCTGCATCGCCAAGGCGCCGAATCCGCAAGACGTCTGCGCCAACATCTGGCGGCGGGTGAAGGGTTGCATCGTCGAGGTTCCTAATCGAGATAACGGAATTCGTTCGCTGCCAACAGCGCTTGACAGACTGCGGCGAGCGCCGCAAGTTCCGGCGGGGAATCGCCCAGCGGATCAACTTCGTCGGTATCGGTATCGGCTTCTGGTCCGGATTCGGCTTCCGCTTCGTCCGCCGAAAGCTGTTCGTTCGGCCACTGAGCCAGCAGCTTGGTGGCCTGTTCGGTTTCGAGCTCACTCGGCGGGCGACCGATTGCTTGATCGAACGCCGTGCTAACAGCCGCCTCGAATGAGCCTTCGGCATCTGCCCAAATCCGCTCGGCAAAACGGTTCGCAACGTCGACGACGAAGGGGCTGTTTAGCAAATAGAGCGACTGCGCCGGAAGGGTCGTCCGGTGACGCATCCCGATTGGCCGGATGCCGTCGGGGAAGTCGAACGGGGCTAATTCCGGTGGCGGCGAATTGCGGAGCATGCACAGATAAACGCTCCGTCCGAAACTCGGCCGATGCAGGTTGCCTTCCTTGTTGACCAACACGTCGAGCTGCTCGATCGCCGAACCACCGGCCCGCCGCAGGTCCAACAAGCCGCTGACGGCCAACATCCGGTCGCGGAGCGATTCGGCATCGAGCCGCTTGCGAGGGTGCCGCCCGAGCCAACGGTTGTCAGGGTCGGCCGCCAATTGCTCCGGCGATGCCGTGCTGGAAAGTTGGTAGGTGCGGCTCAGCACGATGCGGCGAATCAATCGCTTCACGGACCAGCCGTCGCGCTGAAACGTGCCGGCGAGGTGATCGAGCAATTCGGGATGAGTCGGCCGGTCACCGTAATGGCCGAAATCGTCGGGGCTGGGAACGAGCGGTTGGCCGAGCAGGTGCAACCAGACGCGATTGACCAACACCCGAGAAGTCAGCGGGTGATCGCCGCGCGTCAGCCACTCGGCCAATTGCAGCCGGCCGCTCTGGTCGTCCGGGATCGTCGGCGGTGCCCCCTCGCCCCGGACCGATTCGAGGAACCCGCGTGGGACCTCGTCACCGAGTTTGTTCGATTGTCCCTTCAAATTCACCTTGCAATGAGTGATCTTGGCCGCGTCGCGTTCGCGAACCCCCATCGCGAGCGCCACAGGGGCCTTCGCCGCCTTGTCGCCTTTGGCGGGCTTCTTCTTATCCTTCGCATCACCCGCGGCAACGGCATCCGCGACGCCGGGATCGGCAGTCGCCAAGTCCATGTCCGGACGGGGTGCCAACGAAGTCAACGTGTGAAGCGGCGTCGGGGGGGCGGTCAGCTTTTCGTTCGCCGCGTTGCCCCACAACGTCTCGGTGCTGAGAAAAATCCCTGCCAAGGCGTAGTAGTCGCGAGTCGAGATCGGGTCATGTTTGTGATCGTGGCAGCGGGCACACGCGACGCTCAATCCCATCACCGCGGTCGACACAACGTCGATCTGGTCCGCGACCACGTCCATTTCGAAATCGACGTTCATCGCCTTAGCCGGCTTGCTGCCGATCGCCAAAAAACCGGTGGCGATCAATTGCCGATCCCGTTGCGCCGGCGAATCGGCCGCCAGCAGGTCGCCCGCGATCTGTTCGGTCAGAAACCGGTCGTAGCGGAGGTCTTCATTGAACGCGTCGATCACGTAATCGCGATACCGCCAAGCATGAGGGAAGGTCGCGTTGCGGCTCAATCCGTCGTTCCCGTTCGATTCACCGAACCTCGCGACGTCCAACCAATGGCGTCCCCAGCGTTCGCCAAACCGGGGCGAGGCGAGCAGCCGATCGACGAGCGATGCCGTCGCTTGCTCGGGGTCCTCAGCGTACGCGGCGACGTACTCCGTGACCTGCTGAGGTTCTGGCGGTAGGCCGGTCAGATCAAAAAAAAGCCTGCGAACGAGCAACTCCGGCGGTGCCGCTTCGGTCGGCGACAACCCCTCGGCAACGAGTCGTTGCAACACAAAGTGATCGATCGGTTCACGAGGCCACCCGACCAGTTCCTCAGCACTCGACTCCCCGGCGGACTGCTCAGCAGACTGCTCGTCGGAGACGCCTGTCGCAAACGAAATCCGGCTGGGGATTGGGGGATCGCTCAGCGGACGCAGCGACCATAGGCCATCATTCGCAGACGCCGCAGCGTCGAGCGCTGCGGCGACCTCTTCCGGCTTCGATTCGCGCGGGTCGAAAGCTCCCGATTCAAGCCACCGCACAAAATCGTCGATCACCACGTCACTCAACCGCTCGTCCGGCGGCATCTCCGGACCCTCATGCCGCAGCGCCGCGATCAACAGGCTCGCATCGATCTGCGTCACCGGCACGAGCGGGCCCGATTCGCCACCGACCCGCATCCCCTCGCGTGAATCGAGCAACAGTTTGCCGCCCAAGTCGGACGACGCGACGGAATGACATTCGTAACAATGTTCCACCAACACCGGGCGGATCTTCGTTTCAAAAAACCGCAACTGCTCGGCCGCGTCGGGTGGAGCCGCGTTGGTGGTCAAGCTCGAATCATCCGCTTGTCCGATCCCGCAGGCGAGTGTCAGCACCAGCAAGACAGCGGTGACGGAGAACGCTACCCGCTTGAAACCCGCGTGGACGGGGACCTGCCGAAACGATCTGTCGAGTGCATCCGTCAAAGCCAGACGGATGCGCCGGAAACTCGCTGAGTACCAGCATCGATGGTCCGGCGGTAAAGCCATCGGGAACCTCGGGTTGGGAGCGGTCCGAGTCGCGGTGCGGTTCGCAGGTTCCGATCGGATCGGACCGCAACGAACACCGATCGGGGGTCGGCGCACCGAACGAGAACAATAGGCAGGGTGAGGGCGGGCATGACCGACGGAAAAGGCGTCATTCCGGCGGCCCAACGGTTGGAAGTCTAGCGGTAACCTGAGGCTGACGCAATCTTTTTTGGGCGGAACGGTGGACGGACGCAGCCATCGTTGAGTCTGCCGGCACGATCCGACGGCTCACGCGACAGTCGGCTCACGCGGCGCTCGGCTTGTGTCTCGGTTGGCTCAGGCGAGGATGTCGGTGGCGACGGTCCCGGAGACGTCGGTCAGCCGGAAATCGCGGCCGGAATACCGGTAAGTCAATCGCTCGTGATCCATGCCCATCAGATGCAGGATGGTGGCATGCAGGTCGTGGACGTGCATCCGGTTTTCGACCGCGGCGAAACCGAATTCGTCGGTCGCCCCATGGACGTAGCCGCCCTTCACGCCGCCACCGGCCAACCAGACGCTGAACCCGTGGTTGTTGTGATCGCGGCCCAAGGCACCTTCCGAAACAGGCGTGCGACCGAATTCACCGCCCCACAGCACAAGGGTGTCTTCGAGCAGACCACGGTCCTTGAGGTCGGTCAGCAGCGCGGCGACAGCCTGATCGCTCTGTTTCGCCTTGTCGGCATGCCCTTGGATCTTTTCATGATCATCCCAAGGTTGTCCGTTCCCATAGAAAACCTGGACCATCCGCACACCCCGCTCGACCAACCGCCGAGCCGTCAGGCAGGCATCAGCGAACTGACCCGGTCCGTACAGTTCCCGCGTGGCGGCGGTTTCCTGAGCGAGATCGAAGACGTCTTGGGCTTCGAATTGCATCCGAAATGCCATCTCCATCGACTCGATTCGCCCTTCCAGGTTGGCGTCACTGCCGCCGCGACGTTCCAAATGCAGCTCATTCATCTGCCGCATCAGATCGAGTTGTTCTTGCTGGGCGTCGCGGTCGACCCACTGGTTGTTGATGTGGCGAATGACTTCCTTCGGGTCCAACTTCGCGTTGTTGATGTGGGTTCCCTGAAAAATCCCCGGCAGGAAACTGTTGCTCCACAATTGCGGGCCGACGACCGGTTTACCCGGGCAGAGGACGACGAAGCCGGGCAGGTTTTGGTTTTCGGTCCCCAAGCCATACAGCAGCCACGATCCGAGCGACGGCCGAGTCGGCTGCGTCTCGCCGCTGTTCATCATCAGCAGCGACGGTTCGTGATTGGGGATGTTGGTGTGCATCGAGCGGATGACGCACATGTCGTCGACGCAGCGAGATAAATGCGGAAAAATCTCGCTGACTTCGATCCCCGACTCGCCATGCTTGGCGAACTTGAACGGCGACTTCATCAGCCCGCCCGTCTTCCGTTCTGTCTTCAACTCGGCATTCGGCGGCTTCTGGCCGTCGTACTTCGCGAGCATCGGCTTCGGGTCAAAGGTGTCGACTTGCGACGGCCCGCCGTTCATGAACAGGTGGATTACCCGCTTGGCTCGCGGGGCGAAGTGAGCCGGTTTCACCGCCAAGGGGCTGCGGCCCGACTTGATCGCTGCGCCGCTCGCGACCGCTTCACCGTCCCCTGCGCCGAGGACCCGTTCGTCAGCGAGCATACCGGCCAACCCGAGCATCCCCATGCCGGTGCCGACCCGATGCAACATCTCGCGGCGGCTCGTTTGTCCGCCGGTGATGGGACGTAAAAAAGTCATGCTGGAGGCTCCGAAAGGAAATCCGAATCCGACAGATGTCGGCAGGGAATCGGTGGTGAATCAAATGCGACCAAGCGCAAGCGGGTCGACACGGGTCTTTAGTGAAAATTACTGTCAGCCGGCACGCGCTAGCGTCCGGTTTCCGGTAACCGGACGCTAGCGCGTTGCGGCTTATTGTGCCAAATGATTCATGCCTAGCTGTTTAATGCTCAATCGATGAAGATGAACTCGTTAGCTCCCAACAGGACTTGGGCATACCGTACACGGCGGCTGAGCCCCGCCTCTTGCTCGGCGGCCTCTTGGTCGGCGGCGTCCGTTCCGGCGTCCGTGTCTGTTTGCGAATCAACGGTTTGCGAATCAGCGGTTTGCGAATCGTCCAGCCGCAAAAAGGCCGCACCGAGCCGCACTTCCGCATCCTCAGCCGGTCGCCCGTAGAGGACTTCGAACGCTTCTTGGATCTGTTCTTCCATCGGCCGGTTCGGGTCGCTCAACCGATACTCCGCAAACGCCTTCGCCTGTTCGACCATGAAGGGGCTGTTCAGGACGAACAGTTGCTGCTGCGGGACGGTGGTTTCGCTCCGCTTTTCGCTGGTGATGTTCGCGTCGGGAAAATCGAACAGCCGCAGCAGCCCATTCAGCTCATGGCGGCTGACTTTGCCGTAAACCGTTCGGCGAACGTTGTCGGCCGCGTCGAGTTCCGTGGAAGGGCCCGTGAGCGACCGGTCGAGCTTGCCGGAAACCGCCAGCAACGAATCTCGCCACGACTCGACATCGAGCCGCCGCCGATTCATCCGCCACAACAACCGGTTGTCGCCATCTACTTGCGCCGCGGCTTCGTCATGATCGCTGCTGAGGCGATAGGTCGCCGACAGCATGATGTCGCGGTGGAGTGATTTGAGCGACCAACCCGAAGCGAGAAAACGGCTGGTCAAATGATCGAGCAATTCCGGATGCGTCGGGGAATCGCCGAGTGCCCCAAAGTTGCTCGGGGTGCCGACCAAGCCGCGGCCGAAGTGATGTTGCCAAACTCGGTTGACGATCACACGCGGCGTCAGCGGGTTATTCGGGCTCGCGATCGCTTCGGCCAATTCGACGCGACCGCTGCCGGAAAGGAACGGGTCGGGGGCGACATCGTTGAGCAGTTGCAGGAACCGCCGCGGCGCCAGGTCGCCCTTGCGAGCCGGGTTGCCGCGAACGAAGACGTGCATGTCGGTCGGCGCGGCGTCCGAGATCACGTGGGCGATCGGGTAAGCCGGCGGGATCGAATCCTTGGCGACTTTCGCTTCGTCACGCAGTTCCGACCAACGCCGGCGGAGCGGTTCGTCGATCAAATCGGACAACTCACCTTCGGGGACCACGAACAGCCCCTTGTCGCTGAGCGCCCACTGGACCAAGTCCGAATCGTCCTTGCCCATCACCCCTTCGTCCGGTTTGACCCGCCCCGCCAGGATCGCGTCGAGGTCGTTGGGAGGCTCGGTGTAGACGCGAAACTGAATGCTCGCCTGATCGCCGCAGGCACCTTGGTCGCTGCCGCCGTTGTCGAGTCCCACGCGGGCTTGAAAACGGGTAACACCGGCGGGCAGGTCGTACGCGATCACGCTCGGGGCGTGCGTCCCCAAGCCGTTCTTGAACCGCTGGCCGCCGATCCGCAGCGGCTGGCCGCTGACGCTGCGATTCAGGCTGACGCTGCCAAAACCGGTCTGGACCGATTTCCAAGTCGCGTTCGTCAGGTACTTCGTGCCGTCCGCCCCGACCCATTTCGGTTCAGCCCAATTCGCATGATCACAGCTCTTCCCGTCCCCGCCGTCGGTGACGACCAGATAAAGTTCCGTCGCGCCGCTGACGTCCAGATCGATCTCCGCCAGCGGGTTCAACTTCGTCAGTAGCGCGCTGGAATAACGCGGCGTCCCCGGCTCGTGCCGCACCACGGTGGCCGGCGCGGACGTTTCCGCCGGAGTTTCCGCAGTGGCCGTTGTGGTTGGTTCAGCCTTCTCGAGCGTGTCGCCCTGCGTCGCTTGCGCCGCGGCAGCGACCGACTCGCGATTCGGATCTCGTCCGGCTCGGATGTCGATCGCGATCCGCAATCGGGTTTGCAAATCCTCCGCCATCGCCGCCCAATCATCAGCCGGTTCATCGGTCTGACGCAACTTTTCCGTCAAGGCTTGCAACACCGGTGGCGGGGCCGGCTTCGGGTCGTTGATCCACTTGACCCAGCGGCCCAGGACCGGTTCGGCCAAACCGTGCTCTTCCGCGAACTCCTTCAGCCCGACCGCGTCGGGCGTCCCTTTCGCTTGGCGGAATCGCCAGGCGGCCAAGGCGTAATCGGCCAACCGATTGGCGTGGACTTCCGCGACCGCTTGGGTCTGCTGCGCGACGAACGCTTTGGTCGCGTTCTCCGCCGACTCGGACCGCTGCTGCGCCTGTTTGAACGCGTCGACTTCGTCGCCCGGAACGAGCGGTGCGTCATCCAGCTTGCAGCTCTGGAAGACGCCGGCGAGCGAGTAGTAATCCTGCGTCGGGATCGCGTCGTACTTGTGATCGTGGCAGCGGGCACAGGAAACGGTCAGCCCCAGAAAGCCTCGCGTCAGCGTGTCGACGCGGTCGTCGAGTTCATCCGCGCGGGCCCGTTCGGCGTCGGTGTTCTTATAATACTGTGCCCCCAAGCCGAAAAAGCCGAGTGCCGGCAGGTGGCGGAAACGGTCGGCCGCATCCAAGTCGATCAGGTCAGCCGCAATCTGCAACTTCACGAATTGGTCGTACGGCAGATCGTCATTAAGCGATTGAATCACCCAGTCCCGAAACCGATAGCCGCTGGTGCTCGGCTTGACCGCGAACGTGTGCGCTTGATCTTCGGCATAGCGGGCGACGTCCAGCCAATGGCGTCCCCAACGTTCGCCATAATGGGGCGAACCGAGCAACCGATCGACGACCGCTTCATAAGCCAACGACGAATCGTCCGCGAGAAACTCGGCGATCTCTGCCGGCGTCGGCGGCAACCCCGTCAGGTCAAACGTCGCCCGCCTGATCCATTCCCGTTTGGTCGCGGGGCGAACCGGAGAAAGGCCGGCCGATTCGAGTTTCGCCAGGACGAAGTGATCGAGTTCCGCAATCGGCCAGGCGGTGTCTTGAATCGCCGGCAACTCGGGGTTCGTGACCGGACGAAACGACCAATGCTCGGCAGCCGCCGCCAACGACATCGCCTGCGACGTCGCCTCAACCGTTTCGATCCGCGGATCAGGTGCCCCCATTTCGATCCAGCGGACAAAATCGTCGATGACTTCGTCAGCCAACCTGCCCTTGGGCGGCATTTCGAACGATTCGTGACGCAGCGCCGAAATCAACAGGCCGGCATCGACATCGCCCGGCACGACCGATGGCCCGGAATCGCCGCCTTCGGTCAAGCCGGCTCGGTGATCGACCAACAACCCGCCGTGAACCTGCTTCGCGTCGGCGGCGTGGCATTCGTAGCACTCGCGGACCAATACCGGCCGGATCTTCGTTTCGAAAAATTCGATCCCCGCCGCGTCGAGCTCACCCGCAGCGGTCAAACCGACCGCCGGTTCTTTCGCAGAGGGTTCGTCCCCACTGGCCGAGGCGAAGCCGAAAACGTAGGGCAGAAACGTTCCGGCCAGCATCGAGGCCAACAGCAACGGGATCGTCCCGGGTGATCGCAAACGGGTCGTCATGCGGTTCCCTCGCGGATGGGCGGCAGGTTTGGAGGCGGGAGGTTCGGCCGGATGGCCTTGGCGGGCGTGCGTGAGTGAAAAACAACTTGCGGCCAAGCTGCTCGCTGCGCGGTCACTGTGCGGGATCACTGCGTGGGGGCAGCGTGCGTTGCTGGTTCAGCGTGCGGGGCGGTAAACGTGCAGTGGGATCGTCCTGTTGTGGCTGTCCCTTGTCCGGCCGCCACCACCTCTTTAGTCTAACCGCCCCGCGAGGCCGCAACCACAACCGATCGGTCGTGGATCGCCTCATTCTTCGCTACTCGTTCCGACAGGTCGGATCATGCAAACTCGGCAGCTCGGTCAATCCGGATTCGCGGTCAGCGAAGTGGGGCTCGGTTGCTGGCAACTCGGCGGCGACTTCGGCCCGATCAACGAAGTGACCGCCAACGAACTGCTGCAGACGGCTGTCGATTGCGGCATCGATTTCTGGGACACGGCCAACGTCTACGGGAACGGCCAGAGCGAAGCGTGGATCGGCAAGTTCCTGACGTTGACCGGCTACTCGGTTCGTGTGGCGACGAAGTACGGCCGCGGCCCGGACGCTTTCCCGGACCGATACAGCCTGACCGGAATGCGTGACTCGGTCCGCCAATCTCTCGATCGACTCCGCCGCGACCGCATCGACCTGCTGCAATTGCACTGCGTCCCGACCGAAATTCTGAAGCGGGGTGAAATCTTCGATTGGCTGCGCCAGCTCCAGGACGAGCAACTGATCGAGCACTTTGGGGCGAGCGTCGAGTCGGTGGAGGAGGGACTGATCTGCCTCCAGCAACCCGGTCTGCTCTCGCTGCAAGTGATTTTCAACCTGTTCCGCCAAAAGCTCGTCGACGAACTGTTGCCGCAAGCCGCCGAGCGAGGCGTCGGGATCATCGCGAGGCTGCCGCTGGCCAGCGGCCTGTTGGCAGGTCGCTGGACGCCCGAAACGACTTTCCCGCCCGAAGATCACCGCAATTACAACCGCGACGGCGAACACTTCAACGTTGGCGAAACGTTCGCGGGCATCCCGCTGGACGTCGGGATCGGCTTAGCGGAACAAGCGAAACGGATCGCGGCCGGACGACCGCTCGCCGAAGTCGCCTTGCGATGGATCCTCGATCACCCGGCCGTTTCGACGATCATCCCCGGAGCCCGTCGGCCGGATCAGGTCAAAGCGAACGCCGCCATCAGCAACCTGACGCCGCTGGACGATTCGCTGCACCGATCGCTGCGGGACTTTTACAACGCCGAAGTACGCCGGCACATCCGCGGGCCGTACTGACGCGTTAGTCCTTCAGCTTTTGCTTGAATTCCTTTTGGAACTTCATCACCTTGGGACGGACGACCGCTTGGCAGTAGCCCGCCAGCGGATTGAGCCGGAAGTAATCCTGGTGATATTCTTCGGCGACGTAAAACTTGCTCGCCGGTTCCAGCGTCGTGACGATCGGGCGGCGGCGGAACTCGCGAGTCTCGTTCAACTGCTTGATGTACGCCTCCGCGACCGACTTTTGCTCGTCATCGTGGTAAAAGATGGCGCTGCGATACTGGGTCCCGACGTCCGCACCCTGACGATTCAGCGTCGTCGGGTCGTGAGTCGCGAAAAAGACCTCCAGCAATTCCGGAAACGTCACCTGTTGCGGGTCGTACTTGATCTCGACCGCCTCGGCATGCCCCGTCGTACCGGTGCAAACGGCTTGGTAGGTGGGGTTGGGCAGTTGGCCGCCGATGTAGCCCGATACGACGTCCTGGACGCCCACCATCCGTTCGAACACCGCTTCGGTACACCAGAAGCAGCCGCCGGCCAGCGTCGCGACAGCGGTTTTCGGCGAATCGGTTTGCTCGGCTGGCGTTTCGGTCACGATCAAGGTACTCGCGGAATCGAGGGGAGGGAGCGGGTTGGCGGGCGGTGGGGCCGCGATCGAGATCAGGCTATAAAGTCCCAACCCAGCGGACAACACGCCGATGATGGCCCCGCCCAGCAATCGGCGTCGTGAAGGGTCGGTCGGTCGATTCGAATCCATGACAAGCTCCCCAACTTGGTTCCGCGAAAGTTCACTTGAGATCAATGAACGACTCCTTTCAGTATAACCATACGGTCACCCCCGACGAAATCGATCAACAGGATCACGTCCACAATTTGCGGTACCTCCGCTGGACGCTGTCGGCGGCTCACGCCCACAGTGCCGCCGGAGGCTGGGATTCGCAAGCCCAATTGCAGCGGGGGATCGGCTGGGTCGTCCGCAGCCACGACATCACCTACCGGGCCGCGGCGCTAGCGGGTGACGAACTCGTCGTCCAAACCTGGCTCAGCGAAGTGACGCCGATGGCGATCCGTCGCCGCTACGTCATCGCCCGTCCGGCCGACCGCACGGTGCTCGCCAAAGCCGAAACCCGCTGGGTCCTGGTCGATCTTCGCGACCGCAAGGCGATCCGGCTCGATCCCGAGACCCTCGCCTCGCTCCAAGTCCGCGAATCGGCCCCCCCACTCCCCTGGCAATAGAAGTGCGGACGGCGCGAGCCATGTCGCTTTCTCAATCGTGCTCAGCGCAAGCGGTGCTCGTAAACGACTCCGCCAACCACGCCAACCGGTGTTGCTCTACGCCCGTCCGTCATCGTCGTTCCCGTTCGATTACGAGCACGAGCACCGTCGCTTCGCGACTGAGCACGAGCACGACGGGACCGCAGCCAAACCACTAGAGTCCGCCGCATAGTGCCGGACGGCGCGCATCTTGGGCGGCACCTTCCACACCATATTGGGCGGCACCTTCCACACCATATGGGTCGACGGGACGACGGATAATGCCAGCCCGGTTGCATTCCCAATCGTGCTCAGCGCAGCGGTGCTCGTGCTCAGCGAAAGCGGTACTCGTAATCGACCCCACCACCCACGCCGGTCAGCCTCGCCCAAACCCCGTCCGTCAACGTCGCCCCTTTCGAGCACGAGCACGAGCACGAGCACGA
>RECD01000048.1 GCA_007694185.1 Planctomycetaceae bacterium | reverse complement strand
ACCCCCGCCGACAACATGCTTCGCTCCTCACACGCCGGTTCGCCTGACGGGCACTTGCAACCTTGCCAAAGATTGTCGGGCAGTTTGCCCTGCCTGCTGATCGGAACCGCGATCTTGTCGGGGATGATTTTCGATAGCCTGTCCGCGTCGCTCGCGATCGGCCAGGACGATCCCGTCGTTTCCGCGCCGGCGTCGTCATCGGCTCAAGTTGAGGACGGCTTCCGGTTTGATAAAGCGGATTGGGCTTGGTGGCGAGGTAGCTTGCGGAACGGGACGGCCGATCCGGACCAGCGTCCGCCGATCGAGTTTGGTGAGACGAAGAACGTTCGTTGGCGGGCGGATGTCCCCGGCCGCGGGTACGGCTCGCCGACCGTCGTCGGTGACCGCGTCTTTTTGGCCACGGCGGACGAGTCGACCGGTGCCCAATTCTTGCTCGCGTTCGATCGCAAGACGGGGGAGCGTTTGTGGGAGACCGTCGCGCACCCGTCGGGCGGGATGCGAAAGAACAACAAGTCGACGGCAGCCTCCAGCACCCCAGCCTGCGACGGCGAGCGTGTGTTCATCAACTTCCCCAACTCCGAAGCGCTCTACACGACGGCGATGTCGGTCACCGGTGAGTTGTTGTGGCAAACCAAAGTTGGCGATTACGTGATCCACCAAGGCTACGGCGCTTCACCCGCCCTCTATCAGCATCTGGTGATCGTGTCAGCGGACAACAAGGGCGGCGGGACGCTCTCAGCGCTCGACCGCGTGACGGGACAAATCGTGTGGCAACGGGAACGGCCGGAATTGCCGAATTATCCTTCGCCAATTTTGCTGCGGATCGGCGGTCGAGATCAGTGCGTGATGGTGGGCTGTGACCGAGTCGTCAGCTACGCGCCGCTGACCGGCGAAACGTTGTGGGAAACCGAGGGTGCGACGACCGAGTGCGTGACCTCTACGCTGACGGACGGGGAACATATCTACACCAGCGGCGGTTATCCGGCCAACCACATGTCGGCGATCAAAGCGGACGGGTCGGGAGAATTGGCGTGGGAGAACACGAACCGACTGTACGTCCCTTCGTTGGTGATCCGAGACGGCTACCTGTACGGGGTGCTCGACGCGGGGATCGCGATGTGTTGGCACGCCGCGACCGGTCGAGAAATGTGGAAGGCGAGATTGGGAGGGACGTTTTCGTCGTCTCCGGTGCTCGTCGGGGACACGATCTACGTCAGCAGCGAGGGGGGCGATTTCTTTCTGTTTCGCGCCAGTCCCGACCGCTTCGAAAGCATCGCGAACAATCGTTTGGGCGATGTGGTGCTGGCCACACCCGCGATCTGCGGGGGCGAGATCTTTCACCGTGTAACGAAAGTCGACGACGTCGGCGGCTCGCAGGAATACTTGTATTGCTTGAGTGTCGACGGTGAGTAGGACGCGCCGGTTCGCAGAGCCGCTTACGCCGGGTCGGCGACTGGCGGTGCGGATTCAGGTGGTGCGGATTCGGGTGTGAGCACCGAGTCCGCCACGCGTGTGTGGAAGCGGCAGGTTATCCTGGGGGCACGTTCTGATTCCGCCCACGCCAGGCCACCGGCTCGCTCTTGGAACCCGCCCCATGTCGAAATCGATCACGCGCCGCGAACCGGCTTGCGATAAAGCTCGTTCAGCCGCCGTCTGCCGCTCGGTCCCACGGAAGTTGCCACCCCGCTTCGGGCTGCTCGCGTCAATCTTCGTACTGCTTTTTGCCCCGTCACTGGCGCGAGAAGTTACGGCGCAGGACGCCGTGGCGAACGAACCGGCCGCGAGCGTTCCGAGCAAGCCGAGCGAAGAGTTGGCGGCGATCTTGCGACCGCTGATCGCCGCGCATGCCGGAGACGTCGGTGTCGCGATCAAGCATCTGGGGACGGGGGCTTCGTTCTCGCATCGCGCGGACGAGCCGATGCCGACAGCCAGTCTGATCAAGCTGCCGGTGTTGGTCGCCGCCTATCAGCAGATCGCCATCGGTGAACTCAGTCGAGATCAGATGATCGAACTGCGGGCGGAAGACAAGGTTCCCGGTTCTGGGATCCTGACGGCGAACTTCAGCCCCGGGTTGCGGATGCCTTTTCGCGATGCCCTGCGGCTGATGATCGCCTATTCCGACAACACGGCAACGAACCTGGTCCTCGACACGATCGGACTGGAGCGGACGAGTGCGGCGATGGAGCGGATGGGGTACGTCAACACGCGGCTGAACAGCAAGGTTTACCGCCGGGACACGTCGATCGATCCGCAGCGGAGCGAACGCTTCGGTTTGGGTAGCACCACGGCGGCCGAAACGCTCGACCTGCTGGAACAGATCGACCGCGGGCTGATCGTCGACCGCGAGGTTTCGAATGAGATCTTGGAGCATCTCTATGCCTGCGACGACCGCGACAAACTGGCGCGGTTGCTGCCGCCCGGTGTGCGGATCGCGCACAAGTCGGGCTATGTCTCAAAAGCCCGCTGCGACGCGGGGTTGATCGATGGCCCCGTCGGCCGGATCGCGATCGTGGTGCTGACCGAAAACAACGGTGACACCCGCTTTTCACAGCAGAACGAAGCCTCGTTGTTGATCGCCGAGTTGGCTGCCCAAACCCATCGCTCCTTTTATCCACAGGCGTGGGGCAGTGACTCGCCTGCGGAAGATAAGGGACTCGGCATCGGCTCGGTCGGCCCCTCGGTCGAATCGTTGCAACGAACCTTGAACCAGCGTTTGACGCCGTCACCCGAGTTGGCGGTCGATGGCGACTTCGGGCCGGCGACCGAAGCGGCGTTGATGGACTTTCAGCGTTCGGTCGAACTGCCCGCGACCGGAAAACTCGACAAGGCCACCGCCGAACGGCTCGGTGCGGACGTTGCGACGCCCCCTTTGGCTGCTGTCGCCGGTACCGCCGCGAGCCCCACCGAGGCGGATTCGGAACGGCCCGAAGCGGATACCAAAGAACGAGAAGTCGAAGACGACGGGCCTCCGGCGGTCAGTTGTCGTGCTTGGGCGATCGGCGATGCCGCCACGGGCGAAGTGCTGTTTGGCGACGACTTCGATCGGCCGCTGGACAACGCCAGTACCACCAAAATGATGACCGCCTACCTGGTGGCCCAAATCGTCCGCAAAGATCCGGCGGCGCTCGACGAGATGTTGACCTTCTCGGAACGGGCGGACCGGACGATCGGTTCGACCGCCGCGGTGGAAGCCGGTGAACAGGTGCTGGTTCGCGACTTGCTGTACGGGCTGTTGTTGCCTTCGGGCAACGACGCGTCGGTCGCCTTGGCGGAACACTTCGGCGAACGGGTGGAAATCGGCGATCAGGCGAAGAGCGGCGAAGCGGAAGAAGCCCCGGAACCTGTCGAAACGGGCGATATCCCAGCGGATGGCCAGCAGGGGGGAGAGAACGTGGAGCAGCGCAAAGCCGGCGAGCAGGTCGGGGAAGCAGCGTTGGATCCGGTGCTTGCGAACGCGAGTGCCGCGTATGACCGGTTCATTCTCGGCATGAATCACGCCGCTCAGACGCTCGGGATGACCAACAGCCGATTTCGCAACCCGCACGGCTTGACCGCCCCGGGACACATGGTCAGTGCCGGCGACTTGGTCAAATTGGCCCATCACGTTCTCGACGATCCCGTGCTCGCCCCGGTCTTCGCGACGCGGCGGCATCGTGGCAAGATCGTGCGGCCCGACGGGACTCACCGAGAAGCGATCTGGACGAACACGAATCGGCTGCTGCGGATCGAAGGTTACGACGGGCTGAAGACCGGCACGACCAACGCGGCCGGGGCTTGCTTGGTGGCCAGCGGCACACGGAACGTCGGCGGCGGTGGCAATGGCGCTGGCGGCAACGGTGAAGGTGAGCAGCGGCGGTTGATCGTCGTGGTGCTCGGTTCCAGCGGCTCGGACGCACGCTACGCCGATGCCCGTAACCTGTTCCGTTGGGGGTGGCGGCAACTCGAGAATCCGCCGGCCGACGAAACCGAATGATCGGCTGAGGTTTCCTGGCTTTCAGGGCTGGGCGACATCGGGACCTCAATGCCCCAAAGGGGCAAACTGTGGTACCCCAGGGTGCCAACCCAGGGAAACGTTCGAAAAAATCGATCCTCGCCCCAACGGGGCGAACGAAGGCGCGCCTCAATGTGCGTTGCCCTGCACCTCACCCGCTCGCTCTGCTCGTGCTTTGACCTACAGGCAGGGCGGCAACCAGGCGGCACGGTGCTCGGCCGTGGTCGGCAGGCCTTCGGAAGGTGCCACCCACTTTTTGCTTGCGTGGTCATCATGTGCCAACGGCACAAACGGTGATCGACCACGGGCAACGCCCTGGGTTTGGCGACACCCAAAAAAAATTGCCCCAACGGGGCAAGCGGTGCCAACACGCCGTCCTGCCATTCGGGCCGTGTCGCAAAAAGGATTTGGCCCCCCGTGAACAACGCTTGCTCAACCGCGAGCTCGGACTCGGTGAAAGTGCAGGTAAACCTCCCGGTCGAGCACCCTTCGAACCCCCTCCACCAAACAGGCCGGTTCGTTTTCCCGTTGACCCCGCTCGATGATCTCGGCCAGCGGCGTCCCCGGGGCGACGGCGAACGTCTGCTGGTTGATGATCTGATTCCCCGCGTCGAGTTCCGGGATGATGAAATGGCAGGTCGCGCCGAAGGTCAACATGCGGCTGGCATGAGCGTCGTGATAGGGCCGGAACCCCGGAAATCCCGGCAACAGCCCGTGGTGCAGGTTGATGATCCGCCCACCGGCGTATTGCCAACAGGTGCTCGGCGGCAAGACCCGCATGTACCGCGCCAGGATCACGTAATCGACGTCGTGACGGTCGAGTTCCGCGACCATCGCGGCGTCGTCGGCTACCCCTTCAGCATCGCCGATCATCGCGAACGGCACGCCGAACTCCTTGGCCAGCCCCTCGCAGCGCCGCCGGTTGCCGATCACCACGGCGACCTCGGCCCGGATCACCCCGTCGGCTACCGCCTGCAACACCGCCCGCGGCGTGTGCTCAATGTAGGTCGCGCAGACCGCCAATTTCGGCAACCGCTCCGGCCCGATCTCGCTGGTCCAGACCCGAATCGCCAATCCCTTGTACTGGCCGATCTGACGCATCGCCTCGCGGAGCGGTTCGAGCGACCCGGGATCCAAGTCGACCCGGCAAAGCATCGCGAACAGATGCGCCTCGTCATGGTCGTACATCTGGATCTCGGCGATCCGAGCACCCGCTCCGGTAACGAAGTGAATGATCGGGTCGGCCAAACCGACGTTGTCAGGCCCCAAGGCGGTGATGATGACTTCCACAAACGGTTCCCGCTGCGATGAATGTTGGCTTCGAAACCGATCGTCCCAAACCGTCGATCAACCGGTCCGATCTTGCAAATCCGCTGGGGCCGTTTAACGTCATGCCGGAGCAGCCGTCACTCCCAAAAGCCGCGAACACCGTCCCTGCGGCCCGTCCGTGCGGCCTGTTCGCGAGCGTCGCCGGAGCGGCACACCCGATAACTTCCAGCCCCAAACGGCTTTTGATAACCTATGTGGGCTGCGGGGGCAGGGGGACTGGTCGACGACGGAGGCGAATTTCACGCCCTTCGCCGCGTCAAGTCGCCAACGGGATGATGCCGGAAAGGCTTTGTCCAGCCTGTCGGGGAACCGGTGGTCAGCCCTCGCCCGCAATCACCCGATGCGAATCGCCACGGCAGACCAGCGGATTTTGCGGATCCGATCGATCGCCACTTTCCACCAAACCTCTTCCCATCCGCCGGTTTACCTGATGCTGCAACTCCCCTCCGTCCGCCAACGACGAGCCGATTTTCCTGATTCCGAGAACCTCTGCGAGCACTGCACGGCGAAGTGCTGCCACTATTTCGCCCTGCCGATCGACGAGCCGACCGAACGCCAAGATTTCGATTTCGTCCGCTGGTACCTGCTGCACGATCGGGCCACCGTCTTCGTCGACGACGGCACCTGGTACCTGCTGGTCCACACGACCTGCAAACACCTGCTCGACGATCATCGCTGCGGCATTTACGAAACGAGGCCGCGGATTTGTCGCACCTACACGACGGACGCTTGCGAATTCGAAAGCGATTGGTGCTACGAACAATACTTCGAAACCGCCGAACAGATCGACGAGTACGCCGAAGCGATGTTGGGGCCCGACCCGGTGACAAAGGGGACTCCCGAGGGCTGCGTTCGCAGCCCCAAACCGCGCGGCTTACCGATCGCCTGAACGAGCCGACTCCGACCGAAATCCGGCGGCTCGAACCGAAACCCAATCACGCCCGAATCAGAACCGTCGTGGCGCGAAAACCCGCGTCGGCAGCGTGACGACTTCGGGAACGGAGGGGAGCGGTGTCCCGCGATAATGCATCCTCCGAACCGTGTTGCCGTAGAAGTGCAACGGGCGGTAGGGACGCTCTTCGATCGGCAGCGACCGAATTTTCTCGCGTTCCTCTCCCCTGACGATCACGCCCCCTGACCAATTCGGTTCATCCCCCAACGCGGACGAGCCAACTGTCGCGATCGAGCCGATCACGAGCGATAATGCGATGATGGTACGGTGAATCTTCATGACATGTAAAATCCTGATGAGAGTTCCAGTTGACACGATCGAGCGGATTGTCGGCAGGCGACGACTCGGCGAAGTCCCCCGAGTCATCAACCAACCTAGGATCGTGCGGCAAAAAAGTGTCCGGAACCTGTTGCGAGGAACTCGCCCTTCGGGTGCTTTGCACAAAAGGTTCCGGACACTTTTTTACCACTCATTGCTTAGCGGTCCGTGCCCAGC
>RECD01000157.1 GCA_007694185.1 Planctomycetaceae bacterium | reverse complement strand
GGCGAGCGTAGCTACCGTCGCCAGACGGTGGCCGTACCCAACGGATTGGAAAAAAACAGACAGTTATTTTCCGCACGATCCTAAGCCTGCGCGGCGACCGCCGGTGCCGTGGGCGGCCCTCCCTATTCCTTTTTCAAACGAACCTCAAGCACATGCAAGATCTATTCCGACTCGACAACGACGTTGCCGTGGTGGTCGGTGGCACCGGAGAACTCGGCGGCGCGATGGCCGAAGCGTTGGCCGCGTCCGGCGCCCAAGTGGCCATCCTCGGACGCAGCGAGACACGCGGCCAGGCGAGGGTCGATCGGATCAAGGGACAAGGCGGCACGGCCCGCTTTTACTCGGCAGACGCGCTCGACGGCGATTCCTTGGTGGCCGCCCGCGATCAGATTGGGTCCGATTTCGGCACCCCGTCGGTTTTGATCAACGCCGCGGGCGGCAACCGCCCCGACGCGACTTTGCCGCCGGGCGCCGATTTCTGCGACCTGCCGCTGGACGCCTGGCGAGACGTGTTCGATCTGAACTTGGTCGGCGGGGCGCTCTTGCCCAGCCAGGTCTTCGGGAAAGGGATGGTCGCCGCCGGCCGTGGGAGCATCATCAACATCGCCTCGATGTCCGGCATCATCCCGTTGTCCCGGGTGGTCGCCTACTCGGCCGCCAAAGCTGCGGTTATCAACTTGACCCTGTTCTTGGCCCGCGAATGGGCGACCGTGGGGGTTCGGGTCAACGCCATCAGCCCCGGATTCTTCCCCGCCGATCAAAACCGTCGCCTGCTGTTTAATGACGACGGCAGCTACACCGAGCGGGGTGGCCAAATCATCGCCCACACGCCGATGGCGCGGTTTGGTGAAGCGGGCGAATTGGCCGGGGTGGTCGTCTGGTTGGCCAGCCAACGGGCGTCCTCCTTTGTGACCGGCCAAAACATCGCGATCGATGGCGGCTTCGCTTCGACTACCATCTGATCGCACAATATCGATTCGGTCAGCGGCGACGTGAAATCCGACCGCCCTCGTTGACTCCCCCTGTTCGCTCTCCACTTCAAGGACTTTCCCCGCAATGGCCAAACTGACGATTCGGCAAGACGACTGTGACCTCGACCTGCTGTCTTTGGGTGCGCTGGTACACCGCCTCGATCCGGGCGTGATCCCGTTCCGGCGAGCGAAAAGCTTCGACGTCCACGTCTCCGGCGGTGAATACAACGTCGCCGCCAACCTGGCATCCTGCTTCGGGCTGAAAACGGCCATCGCTACCGCCATGGTTGACAACGGGATCGGCGAGCTGATCCAAGGCCAGGTTCGAGAAATGGGCGTCAAGCCGTTTTACAAGCACTTCAAACATGACGGCGTACGCGGTCCCAACATGGCCACCGTCTACAGCGATCGCGGCCAGGGCGTCCGCGCCCCGGTCGTCTTTTACAATCGAGCCAACGAAGCTGGCGGGATGCTGAAGCGAGGCGACTTCCCCTTCGCCGAAATCATGGCGGGCGGCTGCCGCTGGTTCCACAGCGGCGGGATCTTCGCGGCCTTGTCGGAAACCACAGCGGACCTGGTCGTGGAAGGCATGCAGGCCGCCGGAGACGCCGGCGCCGTCCGCTCCTTCGACCTGAATTACCGAGCCAAATTGTGGGACACGATCGGCGGCTTGGCCCAAGGCCAGAAGATGATCGCGCAGATCGTCAAGAACGTCGATTGCCTGATCGGAAACGAAGAGGATCTGCAAAAGGGACTCGGCATCGCCGGACCGGAGGTCACCCAAAAGACCGAAAGCAAGCTCGATCCGAAGTCATTTTTCGAAATGATCGACCGGGCGGTCGAGAAATTCCCCAACGTCAAAATGGTCGCGACGACGCTCCGCGAAGTCCACTCGACCAATCGCCATAGCTGGGCCGCCGTGCTCTGGATCGATGGGAAACAATACGTCAGCCCCACCTGTGAACTCGACGTGATCGACCGGATCGGCGGCGGGGACGGCTTCGCCGCGGGTTTGATCTACGGGCTGCTCAGCGGACAGGATCCGGAACAGGCGTTGCGTTTGGGCTGGGCTCACGGCGCCCTGCTGACCACCTTCCCAGGCGACGTTTCGATGGCCAAGCTGCCCGAGGTCGAAGCTTTGGCCAAGGGTGGCTCTGCCCGCGTCCAGCGGTAATGCCTTCGCGGGCGTTGACGAGCATCGGTTGACAGCAAGGACCCGGACGCCACCGTTCGCGCCTTCTGCTTCGGCGAGTGCAACAAGTCAGGCGGGTACCTTACCCGCCGGATCAGACCCGATTGAGTCGACGGACCGCGCCCCGGACCGCCCAAGGCGCCAGCGCCATGGCCCGGAACAACCAGCGGGACCCGCCCGGGCTGGCCAAGGCCTGGCTGAGCGCCCGGCAGAGCCATTGCCGGCTACGCAACTGACGGGCGTGTTCACGGCACCAAAGTCGGCCCAAGTCGCTCTCCCGATCGGTCTCCGCTACGCAATCCGCGGCCGCGATCCCCGAACGGATCGCCCAAGCCATCCCCTCGCCGGTGAACGGTTCGACATAACCCGCCGCGTCACCAACGGCCAACAATCCCCCGTGACCGCATTGCCGGGCGCGGCGGAGCGGCGGGGTCGTCATCAATCGCTCGGCGCAATGCTCTGACAAGGGGCCCAGCCGGGCGGTCGCCAAGATCGCGTTGACGCGAGCAAGCAATCGCGACTTCGGATCGCCGCCAGCCTCGCCGTCACCGGCACCGGCGTCTCGCCGCAACGCCGCCGCCACGTCGACCTGACCGTCTTCGACTCGAACCAACCCGACGTAGCCGTCATCAGCACAGACCATGCGGATCGTCCGCTCAGGCACTCCCGGCAGGTCGTCCACCAACACCGCGACCCCCAGCGGGCCATGTGGCGCGACCACCCAAGGCAACCACCGGCTGACTCCGCCTCCACTCAGTCCGGTCGCCCAGATGACGGCATCGAATCGGCGGTCGGCGGACTCGTCGGATAAACGCACGTCGACCCCAGTCCCGCGGACGTCGAGCACCTTCGCTTGCACCTTCGTTCGCAACTGCAAGCCTCGCGATCGGGCTTGTTCGATCAACGCCCAATCGAGCTTCGCGCGGCTGACGGCGATCCCGCCGGGCAGTTTGGCGTCGATCGTTCGCCCGGCAGCGGTCAGTTGCCAAGCTCGCAGGTCGTCTGTCACCAAGTCGTGGGCGATCGTGGCGCAGCCGATCTCGGCCAAAGCTCCGAGTGCCGACAAATTGAGACAACAGCCGCAAACCTTGTCTCTGGGAAAACTCGCCGCATCGACCCATGTCACCCGCACGCCGTGAGCCGCCGCCCGGATCGCCGCCGCACTGCCAGCCAGGCCGGCACCGACAACCAGCAAGTCACGAGTGGCAGGCGAACCAACTCCCTCAGCGGCCCACCGATCAAGCCCAGCGGCCGACCGCAACGGGTGCATGGGCAAGCGATTCGACGGAGAGTTCGGTTGAATCATGCGGGCTGGGTCGCCTGTGCCCAGAGCAAGTCTGCCGTGGGCTGAGTGACCCCTTCGACGATCGCCAAAAATCGACACGGCGGAAGCCGCTGAACCAGGATCGGCCGATCGAGCGCCTCTTCGGCCAGCTCGGAAAATTCCCCCCTCGTCAGCGCCCCACGAACGCTCAGCACCGCGTCCTCATGGACGATCGGCGAACGGCTCAACAAACGCGAAGCGAACCAAACGGCGGCCAGGTTCGCCCGCGACCGCTCCAGGTCGCAAATCACCACCGCGTGGCGGGCCACAGCCTGCATGGAAATCAGCAAGCGGGTGATGTCCTGCTCGGTGAGGTGATGCAAAAACAGATTGCAGGTCACGACGTCAGCCCCTTCGGGTAACCGCCCGTGTAGGACGTCGCGTTGACAGAAGCGGACGTTCAGCTTCGCCTCGTCCGCCCGTTGACGAGCCGCCTCGAGCGCCACCTCGCTGATGTCGACCGCTTCGATTTCCATCCCGATGCCGTCTCGACGAGCCCGCCTCGCCCAATCGATCGGCAGGTCTCCGGATCCGGTCGCGACGTCGAGCACGCGAAGTGGGCGTCCCAGAACGGTCGCGTAATGCCGGAGACGACGGTAGATCGGACCGGACACACAGGTCCAGCGGTTGATCCGCGCCAACCCCGCCAACGCCGCCAAGTGATCTTGCCGAGGCAGAGCGGGATCGTCCATCCGCTCCGGCCTTAAATCCCGTTCCACTGAAACCCCATTTTGCTGTCCGGCGCTGTCCGCCGGAGCGACATCGCCCCGGAACCGACGAGGACTGCCCGGTCGTCCATTGCGTCATTACAAGTCCGTGGCGATACGGACGCAAGCGTCCTAACGATTCCCCAATACCCGGACCCTGGCCCGGGAAGCGTTTCAGCCTTACATTGGGTGGCCTTCGCGACCCTTTCGCGGATTCCCATCGCCCTGATCGCCCGATCCCATGCCCGTTCCCCAAGTCGCCATCGTCGGCCGTCCAAACGTCGGCAAAAGCAGTCTGTTCAATTGGTTGGCTCGCCGCCGCCTGGCCGTGGTCGACGACCTGGAAGGCGTGACCCGAGACCGGATGACGACGCTGATCGAGCAGGATGAGCGTTTTTTTGAACTGATCGATACCGGCGGCATGGGGATCGAAGACGTCGACAATCTGACCGACGACGTCCGCCAACAGATCGAAACCGCGATCGAATCGGCCGACCTGATCCTGTTCGTCATCGACATTCGCACCGGATTGATGCCGCTGGATTCGCTCGTGGGCGAAAGGTTGCGGGCCGTCGGGAGACCGGTGATCCTGGTCGCCAACAAGGCCGATCACGTCAATCTCGACACGGCGGCCATCGATTTTCACTCGCTCGGCTACGGCCCGCCGATGCTGATCAGCACCCGTGAAAATCGGAACCGCCCGGAATTGCTGGAACAGATCGTTGCCGAACTGCCCGAGCGCGAGGACGAAGAAGGGGTCGCCACCCCGCAAATGAAAATCGCCATCGTTGGGCGTCGGAATGTCGGCAAGAGCACCTTCGTCAACACGCTGGTTCACAGCAACCGGATGATCGTCAGCGAAATCCCGGGCACGACTCGCGACAGCGTCGACGTCCGCTTCGAACTCGACGGCCAAACGTTCTTGGCGATCGATACGCCGGGACTACGGAAACGGACCAGCCAAAAGACGGACCTCGAGTTCTACGGCTTGCACCGGGCACAACGCAGCATCCGCCGCGCCGATGTGGTGCTGATGTTTTTCGATGCCGCCGAAACGATCAGCCGCGTCGACAAACAGTTGATGAGCTACGTCATCGAAAACCACAAGCCGTGCATCTTTGTCGTCAACAAATGGGACCTGCTCGTCGGCGACGTGCCCACGGACGGTTGGGTGCAATACCTCCGGACCGAATTCCCGACGTTGGCCTACGCGCCGATCGCGTTCATCACCGGTCAAACCGGTAAGAACGTCAAGACGTTGCTCAACCACGGCACCATGTTGTTCAAACAAGCCCGCGAACGGGTTTCCACCGGCGTCCTCAATCGCATCGTCGAGACGGCGCTTCGCCTGCACGTGCCGGCCAATTACCAGAATCGACGGCCCAAGGTTTATTACGCGACCCAAGTCGCCACCGAACCGCCAACGATCGTCATGATGTGCAACGAACCGAAAGCGTTCACTGCCGATTATCGCCGCTACCTGCTGGGGTTCCTACGCGATCACCTGCCGTTCGCCGAAGTCCCCATCAAGCTGCATTTTCACGGTCGAAAGCAGGATTCGGCATCGGATTCGGGCTGATACCCGTCCGTTTGCGAGCCTTTCCGCGAGCCCGCCAACGGCGATGTACCCACCAGTACTGCTCGACCGATGCCCCGATCAATTCTCCCAAGCGATCGTTGTACCAACGGGTCAACTCACGCACCCCCCCGCAAGCCTGATGCGAATCCCGCTCGGGATCGGCAACCGCGAAACATCCGCTTTCGAACCACATCGGCCTTCCCAAGCGGACCGTGGCGGATACGAGCATCGGCGCACCACTGGTCAAGGTGAATAACGCCAACGCCTTGTGGCAGGACGCGTCCACCCCCAGAAACTCACTCCACAAACCCTTCTCGCCGGCATGCTGATCGGCCAAGATCGACAACGCCCCGCCTTGGTTCAAATGGCGGTCGATCATCGCCGCGCAGCCATCCTTGTCGACCATGAATTGGCCGTGCGCGCTACGAAACCGCTCGACAAACCGGTGAATCGGCTCATTGTCCAAACGGCGCGCGATCGTGACGGTCGGGAAACCCATCATCCCGATCAGGTAACCGCCGATTTCGAAATTGCCGAAATGTCCCGTGACCACGACGCTGGGCCGTTGGCTGAGCAGTTGCCGAAGCAGTGTCCGATTGTTCCGCAACCGCACGATCTTGGGCCAATTGCTCAAGTGCAACCGCCTCGCCGCCCAGGCGATTTCACAGGTCATCAGCAGCAGATGATGCCACATCGCCCGCCGCAGCGATTGACGCTGACCGGCGGTGGCGTCGGGAAAAACCAGTTCCATGTTCCTGTCGAACGTGGCTCGCCGCAGCCCTATCGGTGACGACAAAACCGCCGCCAAGCCACGACAAAGCGAATCGGCCATGTCGAGCGGCATCGCCTGCACCGCTGCCACCAACAGACGCACCAGCAGGCACGCGAACGAATCGACAATTCGACGGATCATCCGGCCGAGCTCCTTCTCCTCGTGCCGTGAGTTTGACAAGCAAAGCCGGTGACCGCCAGATCGATCTTCGAGTTCGGAGTTCGAACTTCAATCGTCGGGCACTCCGCAGAGCGATCGCCAACCTGACGGCGGCTCACTTCACGGCCGTGCCCTGCAGGTTGAAGATCGCGAAGTGCCCCGAGTCGTCGGGATACTTGTATTCCTTCAACTGGAACTTGCCCGTGACCGTGACCGGACGGGTGGTGAAATCGGTTCGCACGCCACCCACCAGATTGACGACGACGCAGTCGAACAGCGCCGCACCGGGGCCGAAACAACATTCTTGGTTGTCGCGGACCAGCACGAACTCGTCGATGTTCGTCTCCCGAAACAGCGTGCTGGGGAGGATGTAACCACGGAGCTTGACGACCTTCCCATCAAGTTCTCGGATGTCGTCGGTGAGCATCGACCCGTCATAGGGTGCGTCCGGTTCGATGTCGAACTTCAGGTCGTCAAACGTGATTTCGCCTCGTGCCCGCGCCGTGGCCCGAGCCGCCTTGTCCGCCGCAGCCCGCGTGGCATCGACGACCTCGGAATCGCTGACTTGGCCACTTCCCGCCGGTCGAGCCGTTGGCTGGGCGCCAGGTCGAACCGACGGCCGCGCGGTCGGTCGGGTGGCCGCCGGTTCCCGTTCGGCTGAGCCCCTTTCCTTGGGGTCCTGGGCCCGTGACTCGAAAACGCCGAGCAGCAGCACGAGACAGCACACCGACAGCCTGATGAATCCGCCGACATTCGCCGCCGGTAAGTTTTTCGTCGTCTTCATGAACGGACTCCGTCGGTCGCGGTCGTTGCTCCCGAAGACACTGCCGACCAACACGACGCGGATCTGCGACGGCCGAAACGACAGCGACTATCGGATCTGATCGACCCGCATTTGGTAATAAATCTGGTTGTCGAAGCCGGCCGCCCGCTGGTCGTACGGGTTGACGTTGAACCGGCCGGCCAACTTGAGCTTCGTCAATCCGCCACGCACGGTTTGGCCCTTCGCCAAGGTGACTTCGATCATATCCGTACTCTTTGGTTGCCCCCCGAAGCAACAGGTCCCGAGGTCCGGGACCAAAATGAATCGGCGGAGCATTCCCGAACCGGAGGACGGATGGATGTAACCCTTCAAGAAAATGTCCGTTCCATCGAACTCCAGCGCCCGTGCGGTCGGGACATCTGGCAACGAATCGGGTTGCTGGAATTCGTAAAACGACACCCGCTGATATCCCTCGGGCACCTCGGTGACGTAGACGTAGGCATGGGAGGCGGATCCGCCGAAAAACAACAAGGAGTGGACGACGACCCCGGTGATCGCGAGCGATCTTCCGCTGTACTCATCCGGCCAGCGACGGATCGCCCGCAAACCGAGCACCCCGCAAACCGCACCCGCTAACGCCAGCACGAGTAACGGCGCGAAAGCTTGGATCAAGCCCAACAGGGCGAACGGGATCATCAAGACCGAAACGACGGAGGCGCGACTCAGCGCACGGTATGGGAAGTCGACCGCATTGTCGTACACTCCCATCGAGATTTCAGCGGACATGATTCGGAATCAACCCCACGGTTTTGACTCGGGCCAGCGCCCGGTTATGAAACGGGCTACCGCCCCGTTTTGACTCGGGCCAACGCCCGGCGAGGACCACCCCCGGTAAGCACCAAGTAGAACGAAGCGATCAGCATCGCGACAGCCAAGATGGCTACGTTCAAGGGCTTTTGAGGGTTCGCCGCAGGTGAATATGCGGCAACCAGTTTCGCGTAATCATCGCCACCAAACCCGATCGGAAACGGATAATCGGCAACCAACGGCCCCCCGGCTGCGGCCAAGCGGCCGGTCGCCTTGGGAAGTCGGAAACTCGTCGCCGGTTTTTCGGGCGTCTGGGGAACCGGAATCGCAAAGAAGGAGCTGGCTCGACGGACGCTTTCCGGGTCGATCTCCCGGAGCTTCTCCAATGCCGCTTCGGCTTCCGGCTTTGGGCAAGCCCGCAGGTAATTGACGACCGGAACGCGAACCCAATTGTTGTCCGCTTCGGCGTCCATGAACAGCTGGACCAACCGGTCAATCTGGCTCCAATCCCCCCACCGAGCTAAGTCGGGGATCACCAAATCCGCCAAATCCTTCCGTTCCAGGACATGGTAAAGCGACTTGACCAACGTGGAACGCGGGATCTTGTCGGCCTCGGTGCCGTGAAACCGCAGCGCCATGATCGCGGAATAGGTCTCGGCGTAAGGGGCCTTGGCGTTGTTCAAAAACTGATCATCTACCAACTTCAACCCCGCATCACCCGCCAACAACAGGTAACAGGCGATCAACGCGTCGAGCCCCGAGCGATCGGCAGGATCCGGCGAAGTCAACAGCGATTCCAGCATCGGAACGTCCTGCTCGGACCCGCAAACCCCCAGCATCGTCAGGTACAGCCGACGACGATCCGCAGGCATTTCCGGGTCCTTGATCCATTCGACCAACTGGCCGTGATCCATGAACGGCTTGAGCGATTGAATGACCGGGTAAGCGGTCGTCGCGAATTCGTCGTAGGCATCCCGGTTGAGCATCGTTTCGGGATGCTGAAGGTAGTTCTGGACGTACTTCAACCGCTCCAACGGATCGTCCGCCAAGCCCAACATCTTGATCACGTACGCCTCGCTGTCAGCCGTCAACGGCATGCTCGACCACTGGAAATTGGGCGGATCGATGCCGGACAGCAAAAACCGGCGACCGGCAAAGAGATCACCGTAATAAACGACCGTGACTTCCTTCTCCTTCAGGTGCTCGGCCCCCTTCAAAACCTTCACCACCTTCAACGTGACCGCACCGGTCTGTTCGTCACGAACCGACTTGTCAGTCGCTTCGGCGATCAGCACCGCGTCCATCACCTCCGCTTCTTGGCGGATCGTCTGCGATACCGCGGAACAGAACGGACAAGCCAGCACCGGTCGTGCCAAGCTCGACAGGACGAACATTCCCGTTAGCGCGATCACGACGAATTTGCGGGCCGTGCGATAGGTAGGAGCGAGCCGGTGGGCGTTCATGGTGGGCAACCGTTCGCGGTTGAAAGAAGTGAAAGGCCGGACGCCGAATGTGCCCCTCGGGTAGACTGCTACCCTTGAACCAGTTGCAGGGACTGCTTCGACGCTTCCCATTGTACGGTCGCCGCCTCGCCCGAGTGAAGGCATTCTGCTTCGCTTTTTCCCCGCGATGGCAATTTCGGATGCTATAATCCGCACCGAAAAGGCAACCGAACCGAAGTCAGAGGCGCGAACAGATGCGGATCGATCGGATTGAATCGGCGGTAACGAAGCGAACGATAGCGTGCTTTGACACCGTCCTGGGGAAATGGGCCCACCTTGCGCTGGCGTTCTTGATGCTCTGCGTCGTGATCGTCGGTGGTGAACACCCCAGCGCTCAGGCTCAGTTGCCGACCGGGCTTCGGCAGGCGGTCGACGTCGGTTCCGCAGCCCTGGCTCAAGGCGATCGGCCGGCTGCCATCGCCGCCGCTGACGGGCTGCTCCGCGATTTCGGTGATGAACCCGCATCCTGGCGGCTCGCGGGCGACCTGTACCTGCGGGCCGGTGCGGCCGAAAAAGCCGTGCCGCAATTCCGTAGGTACATCGAAAAAAATCCGCAAGCGGAGCCCGAACTGTGGCAACACGGCATCGCGCTCGCATTCGTCGGCGAATACGACGCCGGCCGCAAGCTGTTCGAACTCCATCGGACCGTCAATCCCAACGACGTCGAAAACGCCCTCTGGCACTTTTACTGCATCGCCAAAGCGGGCTCGTCCGAAGCCGCCCGCTTAGCAATCCTGCCGGCCCCCGGTGATCGCCGAGTGCCGATGAATGAATTGTTGAAGCTCTATCGGGGCGAAGCGGATGAGGCGGCCGTCCGAGCCGCGGTGGCCACGCTGCCGGCCGGGTCAGCCCAAGCGGAGATGGCTGGCTACTACGCCGACCTGTATCTGGCGATGCACGCCGAAGCACTCGGGCAACGCGACCGAGCCTTGGAACTGGCGACCAAAGCGGCCAAGATCGAAATGGTGAACTACATGACCGATGTCGGTCGCGACTATCAGCGACGATTGCGGGCTGCCGCCCCGTAAGGACGGGTGCTGATCACCCCCTCCGTAGGACTGCTGGCCGTCCCGTACAGACGCTTCGGAATCCGCCCGGCCAAGTACGCCATCCGCCCCGCGATCGCCGCGTGTTTCATCGCCTCAGCCATCCCCACGGGGTCGCGAGCATGAGCGATCGCGGTGTTCAGCAATACCCCATCCGCCCCCAACTCGAATGCCTGCGAAACGTCGCTGGCCGTGCCCACGCCGGCATCGATGATGACCGGATAGTCCGGATCTCCCTGCTTCAGGTATTCCAGGATGATCCGCAGGTTGTTCGGATTGAGCAGCCCCTGGCCACTCCCGATCGGGCTGCCCGCCGGCATGACACTGGCCGCCCCCAACTCCTTCAACCGCCACGCGATGACCGGATCGTCACTGGTGTAACAGAGCACACGAAAGCCGTCGGCGACCAATTCGCGGCAAGCGGTCAGCGTTTCAACGGGATCGGGCAACAGCGTCTTGCTGTCACCGAGCACTTCCAGCTTGACCCAATCCGACCCGGGATTACCCAAGGTTCGCAAGATTTCCCGTCCCAACCGCGCGGCCCGGATCGCGTCGGTGGCGTTGAAGCAACCGGCGGTGTTGGGCAACAGCGTGTACCGATCCAGATCGAGAAAATCGAGAATGTTTTGCCCAGAGGGGCCGTACAGCTTTTCGCGGCGAACGGCTACCGTGACGCAGTCGGCCCCCGAGCGATCGAGCGACTCACGCATCTCCTCCATGGTTTCGTAACGTCCCGTGCCGACGATCAAACGGCTCGCCAGCCGGTGACCACCAACCACCAACGGATGGTCAACTACCGGAACGGCTTCGGCAGGGGGGGCTTCGTCAGCTTCGATTTCCATGCGTGTCATCGGTCGCGAGAGAAAAAGCGGTTCAACCGCCACCGACCAGCGTGACGACTTCGACCTGATCGCCGTGCCGGACCATGCGGGAATCGTGCTCCTCACGCGGGATCACGTCGGCGTTCACTTCCACCGCCAGATAGTTCGGCGGCACGTCGGCGGCAAGCAACAGCTCACGGATCGATACCGCAACTTCCAATTCGACCGGGCTGCCGTTGACCGTGACGGTGATCATGTATTTGTCGACGGCAGCGCCGAGGCGAGAGGACGGTTCACTTGGACCGCCAAGTTTACGCCGATCACCCGAGCGAGTACAGAACCCCGCTCAGCCACACCACCGCAGCACCGCCCGGTGATAAAGATCGACTCCCTTGGCCAACTCGTCCCGGCACAGCCATTCGTCGCTGGTGTGGGCTTGGGCGATGTCGCCCGGCCCCCACACGACACGGTGTTCTAAGTCGATGAACTCGCCGCCGTCGGTCGCATAACAAACCGTTTTGGGAGCGTCGCAATCGGCCAGTTCACACAACTCCCGGATCGCGGGGTTGTCGGGATCTACCCACATCGGCGGTCCACCATGCTTCCGCGCGAACGACAACCCGAGGTGCCCCGCTTTGGCTTCCACCGCCGCGATCAATTCCGCGGCATCGATCTCTGGCATCGTCCGCAGCGAAACCCACGCGTCGCTCCGACCCGGCGTGATGTTGACCGCCCGGCAATGGTCCGAGACGCCGAAGGTCCAGGTGATCGTCGGCGGGTCGAAACGGTCGTCCCGAAGCCCCGGGTCGCTCTCGGCCAACTCGTATAACCTCAGCAACTCGACCAACATCGGCACCATCGCGAGGTTGGCGTTGTGTCCCTCCTGGGAACTGCTGTGAGCCGCCCGCCCATGACTGGTGATCCGAAAGGCGTTGATTCCCTTGTGAGCGTGGACGATTTCGCAGCAGGTCGGTTCCCCGATGATCGCCAAAGGTTGCTCGCGAACGATCCGACGATACTCGTCGCAACTGGCGACCAACTGCTTGGCGCCAACGAACCCGACTTCCTCGTCCGCGGTGCAGATGATCCGCAGCGGTGCCATTTGGTCCTCGGGATGCACACGAGCCGCCGCCGCGATCATGGCGGCAAGCGACCCCTTCATGTCGCAACTGCCGCGACCATGAATTCGGCCGCCCTGGATCACCGGATCGAAGGGGCCCCCCGGGCCGTGCCACGATTCAACCGGCACGACGTCGGTGTGTGCGAAGTAGGCGAGACCTCGAATGCCAGCTGGACCGGATGAAGACTCCGCATCCGCATCCGTCCGTCCTGAATTTGGTGGGTAACGTGTGGCGATCAGATTCGCTTTGGCAGTTCCCGCGTCGTCTCGATAATCACACCGGGACAACTCAAACCCGAGCCCCCCCAGGACATCACCGAGAAACTCGGTGATCGCGACGTTTTCGCGATCCGAGACGGATTCGAAACGAAGCAGCGACAACAGCAACGATTCCGGATCGATCGACGCCGTCATTCCGATTCCGCCGAGATGGCCAGCACTGCCGACAGCTCCGTCGCCAACTCCGACGGACGAATCCCTTCGACCTCTTCCGTCATGCCTTCCAAAGTTCGGATCGCCTTTTCTCGATAGGGTTTGGTCGACACCGGCGCGATGGCTTCGTAGACCGCCGCCGCGATCGGCACCACGGGCGACTCGGTCGGCAACGCGAACCGGACGATCTTGTGGGCCAGCACCAGTGGCAATTCCTGTCGCGGATACTCCTTGTTTTGACCGGAAAATCGGACCACCAACCGCTCCGGGCTGATCTCGACAACCACGACTTGCAGTTGCTCCGTCAGCGCAAAGCTTTCACCCGCCTTCAGCTTGCCCAAGCCCGCATCAATACCCGCGTTGTAGTATTCCGCCAGTTCGGCCAGTTCCTCCAGCCGGCTTGCCGACCGTTTTTGCTCCGACGTGGCCGCGGCAGCGCTGGCGGCGGCAGCAGCAGGTATCATCCCTTGCCAGTCCGCCTGCCGCAAAGCGAGACGGGCGGCCGCCAGCGCAGCCGCACCCGGCTCCTGGCCTGGCACCATGGCAGCGCTCGTGTCTCCATCCGCCTCAGCCCCCTGGGACGCGACCATCGGCTCAGTATCCGAATCGCCGGGCTGGTCCGTCATGGCCGCCATGTCCGACGTGGTCGCCATCGGCATCGCCGCCGGATCGGACATCGCATCAGGAGCGGCCGCCCGCGCAGGCATCCCCGGCTCGTCCGCATCCCCCGCCAAACTCTCCACCCAGCGGTCCGCCTCTGCCATCCGCGTGCCACGCCCCGCGGCGCTTGCGCCACCGGACCGCTCGGATGTATCCCGACGCCGTGGCTCCGGAACTCCCCGAACCGATCCGCCTGCTGTTGTCACGCCGGTTTGAACTGGCGCAGGAGACGCTGCATCACCAGGATCACCGCCCTTCTGAAGGCTGATCACCAGACCCTGCGGGTTCTTGGACATCACATAAACGAGCCCACCAACCGCCAGCAAACAGGCAAAAGCGAACAGCATCAAAACCGCATTGACCCAGGGAAACCCGGTAGATCGCCGCTTGACGGGCCGGCGGCTGGAAGCCCGAGCAGGTTCCTCGATGACCACCGCCGGGCTGCCCCACTGCTCAGCGGCCGCAGGTGCCGAAGCGATTTCCTCAGCATCTGTCCCGGCAGGCCCCCGGGGCGGCAACGGTTCAGCAGGTCCGCTGGGCGACGGCCACGACTCGGCGGTCGGTGTCGGTGTCGGTGTCGGTGTCGGTGTCGGTGTCGGCAAAACGTCCGCCATTCGGTCAAGCGCAGCCGGCCGCGCGGTCGTCGGGGGAACCGGTGCAGGCGGAGGGCTCGGCGGCGGTGGCGAAACGCTCGCCGTTCCTCGAGCAAGCTGACCAACACCTGCCGCCGGCTGCGGACTTCCCGGTCTAACAGAAGGTCGTGCTTGGACAGCAGCGGCCCCTGGCGCTGCGACCCCGGCCGCAGGGACCACCGGCGAAGGACCGATCGCGGGTGACGGCGTCTGGCCTGGAAGCAAGCCGGCTAGCGGATCAGCCACCTTCGGCTTCGCCACTACCGCCAGCAACTCCTCGCGCGCAGCCTTGACCCACTTCGCAGCCTGCCGCCACGCCTCCGAATCGGCATCGGACTTCAATTCGTTCAGCCGCTGGATCGTCGACCGGATCGCATTCGATACCGTCTGCGGGTCCGACTCACCGACCCGCAAGCCGAATACCTGATAGGCATTCGGGCGTTCCAAATCGCTGGGAAGCGACAGGAGTGCGGGGGCAGACCGATAGCGCGTCATACAAACCAGGGTGACAGTGAATGCGAACGAAAATCAAAGCCGGTCCCATTATGGGTCGCACGACCGGCCGATGTCAAAGACTTATGGCAGTCAGTGGGCAGTGATCGGCGGAGGTGAGTCGACCCGGGCCGGTGCGGAACCGGCGGACCGTTCACGTGCCTGCCGAATCCAACTGCGGACGCGATCCAGTTCAGGGACCGCCCCACGGGGCGCGATCCGCTGGCCTCGGGAGCTGAGCAAAAAACGCTGCCAATCCCGCTTCAACATCCCCGGCGACTCGAGCGCCAATCGCTTCGGGCTGCGGCGATGAATCGCCATCAAGATCCTCGCCTCCCCAGGTTCCATGTCCGAAAATCGCGCGGCAAAACGGCAACATCGCCGACGTCTTTTCTTCGCGACCTGACGAGAACTTAGCCGCTTCGCGGCGTTTCGGGTAACCGGGCAACGTCCCGCCGGTGCGCCCGCTTCGGAGACGACCGCTGCCGCAAGCCCGGCCGCGGACTTGCTTTTGCGCTTGCCCTTCGCCAAATCGATCGATCGCGATCCTTCGGCCCGTCGTGGGATCGTCAGGTAGATCGTCCGAGTCGGCTCGGCGACGTCCTGCCTTTCCGAATCGCCGAGCCCAGCGGCCGATCCGGGACCAACTTGTCGCGCTGCCGAGCGGTTCGGACTCAGGCACCAACGGAGGATTCGCCACATCGACTCAGCTCCTGGGGAACGCTCGTGGGGAACAACGCACCGCCGCAAACTAAGCGATTCGGCAGCGTCACGACCAGTTGAAAATCGACGAAATTATCGAAATCGCGACCGGGTCGCCAAGTCGCTCCCCACCGGCTAGCCTGGCAAGATCGCCACCCCACCGGACACGGTCGTCGGCGATTTCATTCCGGATCCTGAAACAGGCAGTCAGCGCCCATGAGCCCAGACGAAACGGTGTTGTTGAAGTGTTCCCGATTCAGTATCCATCAGTTCGAACTCACCGACCGGGCAGGTAATCGCCGGACCCGTGAGGTGATCCGCCATCCCGGTGCGGTCGTCTTGCTGCCGGTGTTACCCGATAATCGTGTGGTGATGATTCAGAACGTGCGACATTCCGTCGGCGAAACGCTGTTGGAATTGCCGGCCGGCACGATCGATCCGGGCGAAACTCCCGAACAGACGGCGTTACGAGAACTGGTGGAGGAAACGGGATACCGTGCCGCGAACCTCGAAAAACTTCACGAGTTCTACTCCTGCCCGGGCATTTGTGACGAACGGATGTACCTCTTCCTGGCAACCGGCCTGGTCCAGGGTGACCCGGACCGTGAGTCGACCGAGGAGATCGAAAACCGCATCCTGACCCAAGACGAAATCGTCGGGCTGATCGACCGCGGAGAAATCCACGACGCCAAAACGTTAGTGGGACTGTACGCTTTCCTGCGCCGCTCCTAAATCCTCCTACACCGCCGTATCGGGTCGGCCCGTCGGCGTACCCCGCGTCCAACGCTCGCTTGCCGCCGGGCATTGATGCAGGCCAACACTTTTTGGGCCGAAGGGCTTTCGCGACCACCCCGCGGTCGCTAACTTGACCGAGCAATCGAGATTTCTTCAGGCAGGTTGACCGACCACCGGTCGGTTGATCGTCCGAATCGATCTGGATGACCGTTGGCAACAGCAACGTTTGGTGGCACCCCGGCAGCTTGTTGGGGGTGCAAACAGGGAACTCCGGTGTGATTCCGGGACGGCCCAGCCGCTGTAAGTCGTGAAGGTTCGCCATTTCACGCCGGTCGAGGCGACTCGACCAGGCGCCAGATGCGAACCTCAAGGAATGCCCCTTCTTAATCGAAGTGCCATTGTCCGATCTCGGTCGGATGAGAAGGCAGTGGGCGATTCCGATGCGACGAGTCAGAAGACCTACCAAACGGGATAACGACTCTCGCCCTCTCGGGTCGGGGCGGGTCGTGGCTGCACGTTTTTAGCTTCCATTCTGACTTCGAGGCGGCGCGGAAAATCCGTCCCCACCCTCGTCTAAAAACACCCCACCAGGAACATCGCCATGCCAAGGCTTTCTCAGCCGCGGGCCGGATTCACGCTCGTCGAACTGCTCGTCGTGATCGCCATCATCGGGGTGCTCGTCGGACTGCTGCTCCCAGCCGTCCAAGCCGCCCGCGCCGCCGCACGACGGATGCAGTGCCAGAACAACCTGAAGCAGATTGTCCTCGCTCTTCACAATTACATGGATTCCAACCGCGAATCGCTCGTGCCCTACGTCTCGGAGGATGCCGCCCGGATGCGGTATCTGTCGACCTTCAGCGGTTCGCTGGGCAAAGCCCAGTTTTGGTTTGGTGTCGTCGATTACGACCAACCGCTGCCGATCGACCAGCTCGATTACACCCTCGGCCCCTTGGCCCCCTATATCGAGACGAGCTACTCCGCGTTCCAATGCCCCGACTTCGGCCCGAACCAGATGGAAGCTGTCCGGTTCGGTATCCCGGCGTCGGGATACGGGTACAACGGACACTACCTGTCTCGCCCATCGGGCATCGAATGGCCCGCCCCGACCTACGCGGCGACCCCCAGCCGCAAGCCTCTGACGATCAAGTTGGCCGCAGTCGAACAGACGTCCCAGACGATCGCTTTCACCGATGCCGCGCAGGTGCGAATGGTGACGTTTTCGCCAGCGACATTCAGCTTTGAGGAAAACTGGCTGCTGGAACCCCCCAGCCGCAATTTCCCGACCACCCACTTCCGGCATCAGGGGGTCGCCAACGTCGCGTTCCTCGACGGCCACGTCGAAGCTCGCGGCCATGAGTATTTCGTCGAAATCCCGGGGTCCAATTTCCTCTCGCCAGCGCAGGACGAACTCCTGCGTAAGCATCGCCTCGGGTCGGTCAGCAACGGCAACCTCGCAGACCCCGACCTGAGGGACGAATTGTATGACCTCCGCTGATTCCAAAGCCGCCGACGTGAACGCGATGAAGTCCCCGCACCCCGCATCTCGATCTCGGCGATGCGTCCGCCCGTTCCCAGCCCGCGGTCTCAACTCGAACCGGTCGCTGCGGCTCCTGTCCCTGCGACTCCTGTCGCTCGGCGTGATCGCCCTGACGCTGGGGTGCGATTCGGGAACCGCAGATCCGGGGCCGACCCGAGCCGTTTACTTCGACATGGCGACGAAGCGAGTGCTGGTGGCTGACTTGACGAGCCAATATCCCGCGGTTCATCCGGAGTCGGGGCAGGCGACCTTGATGCCGGCGATGTACTGCGAAGTCTGCCAAGAATGGCGACAAGTCCCGCCGCCGGACCAATGGAACCGCGGCCCGATGCCGCTGCTCTGTCCCAAAGACAAGACTCCGCTGGTACCAACAGGCCCGCTACCCGAAGAGGCGGTTTCCGATGGCAACTGAGCCGATGGTACCCGCCCAGATCGCCTGCGGTATCACCCCAGAAAGGAGCCGAGCATGACCGAGGTCCCGTCACCCTGCATCGGCATCTGCACCGTCGATGCCCACCGTGTCTGCATCGGTTGTCACCGGACACTCGCCGAAATCGCGGCTTGGCGTTCCGCGTCAGCCTCCGAGCGATCACGGATGGTCGAGTCGGCAAGCCGCCGTGCCCAGATGGCACGGCAGTTGGAAACGGCAGCCTCGCAGCCCACAGCGGACCGACGAAATCGGCCCGCGGTCGAGTCGTGAAGCCAGACGATCAAACCTCGGACGCCTGAACCTTCGCAGCCTTCTCGGCCGCAGTCCGGTAGTCGACGACGTCCCAAACCAAACCCAATCGCTTGAGCGCCAGGATCGCCATCCAGGTGATGTCGAATTCCCACCAGCGGTGACCGTGCTTGGCCATCCGCGGGTAGGCGTGGTGGTTGTTGTGCCAGCCTTCCCCATAAGCCACGATCGCGACCAACCAATTGTTGCGGCTGTCGTCGGTCGTTTCGTAATTGCGGTAACCGAACATGTGACTGGCGGAATTGACCAACCAAGTCGCGTGCAGGACGCAAACCAACCGCACGAACATCCCCCAAACGAGCATCGAAACAGCCAATTCCATGCCGCCGAACGCATAGCCCAACCCGAACAGGGCAAATCCGGTCGCGATGTGCAGCGGCAAAAACAGGTAGTCGAGCGCCCGAATCCAGCGTTGCTTGTAGAGGTCGGGAACCCAGCGTTGCAAATGAGCCGCGCGGTCGCCGTTGTGGGTGTGGTAGGCCAACCAGAACATGTGCGACCACCAAGCCCCCTCGTGCGGCGAGTGCGGGTCGCCCACCTGGTCGCTGTGCTTGTGATGCTTGCGATGGTCCGCACACCAATCCAACGGGCTCCCTTCGCCCGCGAGCGTCCCGATCGTGGCAAACAGATTGCGAACCCAAGGGTACGTCTTCATCCCGTCGTGCGTCAGCATCCGGTGATAACCGAGGCAAATGCCAAGGCTGCCGGTGAACCAGTGCAGCAGCAGGGCAACGCCCAGGGCCGTCCAGGTGAAGGTGAACGGGGCCGCCAGCACCACCAGGTGCGCCACGGCGAGCCAACCGATCGCCCACCAACTGGCGTTGTTGAGCTGACGCCGGACGGTCAAGCCTTCCGTGCTGTCAGCGATCTCGGCCTTGCGAGCCGCCAGAATGCTCCGGCGACTGCCGACCAGACGGCTCGGGCTGTTCGATTTGGGGGCTTTCGTAACCGGAGGAGCAACCTGAACGCCGGATTCCGATTTCGAGCGAACGGGCGGGGGGAGCGTCGTCGACATGGGGACTAAACCTCAGGGAAGTGAATTACCGGATCGCCAGTCCAGCGAACCAGATGTAGCCTACCGTGGCCGAGTTTGCGCCCTGTCTCGACTCCCGACCTGTTTTGTAACGGTTTTGTAATACTCCGCCGCCAACCGCTGGCGACGTCGGGCGTCGGGCGTCGGGGTCGGGGTCGGGTGATCGTGAACTCCCGACGCCGGCAGCCGATCGGCTCGACCCTCACTCGGCCGAAAGGCCCATTTGGGCCGGGCGACCAGGAAATCAGCAGGCCCCGCCAGTGCCAGACGCCTCCATCCGGGCCCAAACGGAGGCCGGGCTCAGGCGACCAAGTGCTCAGGCCGTGCGGTAGTCGACCTTGACACTCCGCCCGTTGTGAACGTCGACCACGGTCGAATAACGGGCAACACCGTTGGAAGAAAAGGTCACCAGATACCGCCCGTCGCCCGTCACCGGCACGGAATAACCGCCCGACGCGGTCGTCATGGCGTAATAGGGCGAACCCTCGACGTCGACCCGCAACCCGCCCAATCCCTCGCCGACGTCGTAGAACGAATTGCCGTTCGAGTCCCGATAGGCCACGCCCGTGACATAGGTCTGCGTGGTCGTGCCGAAGTTCAACGTCACGACCTGCGGGCCAAACCCGCCGTTGGAACCGCTGACGATGCCGACCCCGACTTCGTTGAATGTCCCACGGTGGATGTTGCGACGGTGGATCGAGGGGTTCTGCATCCCCTGCCCCCGAAATGCCGGGTTGTAATCGGCATGCGACGAGTTGTCCGGGCCCCAATTGGCGGTGAACGAGGCATGCGCATGCCGGATCGACTCGCCATACGCGAACACATTTTCGGACACGCCGCCTTGATAACCGAACGCCGCCGCACGGTCGCGAGCGGTGAATCCGGCTCGGAAGGGATGTGGGGCCCCGCTGGAACTCTGGTGCCCCTGGAACCGATTGCTGAGCATGTCCTGTGAATGCCCCCGGGCGGCCTGCCCCAACGCGGAGTTGAAGGACAACGGCTGAGCATTTCGAACAAAGAAGCCGCTGTTGACCTGGGTCGCGTACTGGTTTCGGAGGTTCGTGCCGCTGACCTTCCAGACGCCGTAGGCGTGAGTGATATGGGGGTCGTTTTCGTTTGCCAGCCGATTGGCTTCGACGATCGCGTCAGCCCGCGCCCGGTTGATGTATTCCAGCATCGACTGTTCCTGAGCAGTCGGATTGCCGATCGAATACACCATCTTGCGGAATTCGCTGCCGATCTGGATGTCGTCGATCACCCAGCCGAAAGTCAGATCCGTCCCCGGGTACCGCCCGCCACCTTGGTAGTCATACAGGAAGCGGATGCGAACGTTCTGACCCGCGAAAGCAGACAAGTCGACCTGCTTGAGCGAAAAGGCGGTGTCTCCCGGGCCGTTCGAGCCGGGTTGAAAATAGACCTGGTGCGGCCAAGTCGCCCCCAGGTCAGTCGATACCAGCACCTTCGCGTACTGCTTGCTGGTCGACCAACCGGTGCGACTCATGAAAAACAGCTTCGTGTTCGCCTGAATCAGGATCGTCCTGTCGATGACAAACCCGTTCGGATTCTGTTCGGGGTGAGTCAGATGGAAGGCACGGTTCCCCTGCGACGCGACCGTCGACTGGACCAAGGGAAACCGCGGATCGCTTTGGTCGATGATACGTGGGTTGGCGGACTCGGCGTCCTCGGACCACAGCAGCCCGTCAACCGGCGGAGGCGATACGGCCGGCGGTTCCCAGGTCAGCTCGACGCGGGACCGGATGATACGGTTCGGAATTTCGGTCCAAAAGGACCATCGCAGCGGCAGGTTCGGCGCCGGATTGAGCCGCCCGATCGCCTCCGCATGAGTCAACTGCACCGCCCCGTCGCGGATCAGGTCCGACAAGTCGCCGACCCGCTCCCCGCCACCCGCCAACGGGACAGATGCATAAACCCGCTGCGTTTGCGGGGGCACGTGCAATCGCATCGCCAAACTGTCGACGCGGATCGAAGCGGCGACACCTAGCGGCGTAGAGTCCAACCGCACCAGCGGAACGGCCAAGGGACTCGACTGCACCAAGGTGGCCCGAGACATCTCGTTGAGCAACAACAGCGCATCGAGGGTCGAGACCACCCCATCCTCGTTGATGTCAAAACGCTTCAACGTGGCTGGGTCGGGTTGCGATTGCATCGAACCGGAAACCGACAGATGAGTCAAAACCTGGAGCGCGTCCAAGGGCGTCACCAGCCCGTCGCCACTGGGGTCAAACGGCGAATGACTGACCACCGCCGCGGCTGGCCCTTCGCCCTCAGCCCCCAACGCCCCCTCAACGTCAGCGGACGCCGCCGGCATCGCCCCGCCTCGGGCAGAAACGGCATCAGCCAGTTTCGCCAGAATCGAGTCATCCAACTGCGTGAGCGTGAACGCGGGCGATTCCGGCAACATCGGCCCGATCAGCGGGGGAACGTCGTCCTCGATAACGGAAAAATTAGAAGCCGCCGGTTCAAGCGGAAAACAGACATCGATGTCGCTAGCAAGCGGGAGCCGCTTTTCAAGCCCCTGGAATTTCAAACGCCGCCTTAAACGCCGACCACGCCGAGGGGAAATCGCTTGAAGCACGGATCGAAACTCCTGCGGGACAGCCATTTCCAAACAAGTGTAGGGTGAAAGGTCGAGACACCGCAAGTCGATTTAGAAACATTGACCCACCCTCCACGCCCCAACCCCCAGCCTTTAGCCCTCCTTTTCACCGCTCCGGAACCCCTCATGGCAGACACAAGCCATGATAGTCGGAATCCTGGCTCCCCTCAGCCCCGCTAGTTACCCGTTTCGCCCAGTTTGCAATGATAAAGATAAAGTTAGGAAAGGAGCCGGCGAAACGCATCGGACAAGCTGCCGCCCGCGCAAAAGATCGCCTCGTCTTCTAACCCCGACACTCTGTCCGCTCTGTCAGATTCGCGTGACGCACCCATCGCATGTCTGTCGCAAACACCCCGCCCGCCGGAACGCGGCGGCATGATGCAAACCATTCGCTGTGCGAAATCTGACCAGCTACCTTTCGTCGTTCGGTCTCCCCAGTCCGAGTTCGCGTCACCCTGTTCCGCTTGAGTTCATGCTACAACTCACAGCAGAAACACGCTGCGGATCAACTTGCCCAATCGGTACCTTCGTGGACTTGGACAAACTTTGAGGATACCCACACCGCAACAACCGATGGAGGGCACGAGCACTGGCCGCCAACCGAGTTGGTGAACCTGGAGCCCCCGCCCGAAAGCTCGCCCCTGGGTGAGCTGATTTCAGAGACGCTCGCCCGGGCAGCGCCGTCGGATACCTGAGGCCGTCAATTTTCGCACGTCGCTGTGTGGTTTCCGCTCCGATCGCCGAGCCTCGTTCGCTGCCACGACACGGCGATGCGAGCCTGTCGTTACGGCTTTCCCAACCCAACCTGCCCCAACTCATGCGAAAGAAAAACAGGCCATCCCACAACCTTTCGTGCCTTCACTTTCAGTGGTGGGCTACAACTTCATGTACTGGAGCAACGTGGTTCGGCCCGGCAATCAATTCGACCTCGTCGTCGACGAAACTCAGTTGCCTGTAGCCGGCGGCGGTGGCTCGCCAGCTAGCGAACCGTTCGCTTTCCGCAGCACCGACTTCTGGGCCCAAGGCATCAGCTTCGGTCTGGAATATGCCTGGTAAGCGGGTCGACATGGGTCTTTCGTGAAAATCACTGTCATCCGGCACGCGCTAGTGCTAAAACCCTTAAGTTCCGTCCGGTTGCTCGCGGAGCGGGGTGGAGCGACGAAACGGCCAGAGGGCTCGCCAGGTTTTTGGCGCCTCAATCGCCTCCTTTTCTGTCGGTCGTCCAGTGTACGTCCACTTCATTGGCTTCGCTATCTTGTCGTTGAAGTACGTGACGAATCGGTGCAACTTTTCCATCAGATCTGCTCGCGATGTGAAACTGCCGCCACGCATTACACGCCGATTGATCATGCCAAATACCGCTTCGATCTGGTTCAACCAGGAACTGTGCTTGGGGATGTAGACCAGGCGAATCCGGTGACTTGTGTCCGACAAAAATGCGCGACGACTCGCCATATCCTTGAGAATACCGCGCTTCTTGACCTCGCCGAGTTTCGACGCCGGTATGCCGAGATGCTTGGCGACCATCCGTACCAAAGGCTCTCCGCAGTGTGTATTTAGATTGTCCACGACAAAAACCCACCCGTCAGCTAGGACTGTCTGGATCAGTCGCTCGAGATGCTTCGCAAAGTCTTCGTTGTTGCGAGTCTCCTCGATCGTGGGCAGCAAAAATTGCCCTGCGACGACATCCCAGTTGCCAGTCAAGCAAACCGTACCGTGACGCGTGTACTGACATTCCTCCTTGCCACACTGGCCAGGCGCGGGACGCTTGGTCGGTGCGCGTTTCTCGTTCGCTTGCAGACTGGTCATCTCGTCAACGCACACGGTGTGGACACGCTTCTCGGCCAACAACCTCGGCGCGTCCAGGTAGGTCTGGCAAACCATTTCGACTTGCTTTTGAAAAAGCTCTTGGTCCTTTTCGGTCGTGAAGCACCAGCCCTTGACCTTGTGAGGACGCATTTGCGCGCACGCCAAGAAACGCTGGACTTGCGACTTCGAAATCGAGGGGACGATGCCCCGTTTGATGGACTCGTCGACAATTTCATTGACCGTCCACGAAGTGACCGGTCGACCGGAGGCTTCGGGGGCTTCACAGGCAACGGAAATGACGCCCGCGACTTGCGTGGGAGTGAACTGCTTGGGCCGACCGCTACGTGGTGCATCCCGCAAACAATCCAGAACTTGACGCGTCAGTTTTGCCTTGCATTGCGTTTGTTCGACGTGCAGCAGAGCATCCATCGACTGTGCAAATCGCCTGACCCAACACCCCACCCGTTTGGCGGAGAGTCCAACCAGAGATGCGACCTCGACGAATTTTTTCCCCTGACTGGCAAGCAGCATGCAGCGAGCACGTTGCAGGGCAGATGTGCCGTGCGAGCGACTGTGGGTAATATCCCGGACTATCTCGGTGATTGCCGGGGTCAAATGGAGTGCTAAACTGTTCACTTCCCATCCTTGGTTTGGTGTGCGAGGTAAGAGTCCTCATCAGACCTTGGATGGGTTTTTTTGTCGCGTTCAACTGGGAGGGCTGGGCAGACTGGGCCGGACGGAACTTAAGGGTTTTGGCACTAGCGCCCCTGGCGATCACGGCGGCCTTGGCCACAAACTGGTCACCGATTCGCCTGGTCGCTAACGCGCCCCCTAGCGATTTTCGCACGGACGGTTCCGGAATACTCGCACCAGGAACTATGCCGTAAGTTCCTCCCCAAACTGCCGAAGCTGCCGGCGACGACCGCCCGGTTAGCGGCACCACCTTCCAGCCCAGCATCCCGTCGTCGGGTGCCGACAGGTCGGATGCAACGCGTCCGGCGACAGAAGGGAGCGAGCGGGGGACGGCTGTCATGGCCCCGCTCGACCAAGACTTAGTCCTCCGTGGCGCCTTTTCAGACCGTCTTCGCGTCCTGTCGTGGATGCTGATCGCCACCTGGCTCAGCGGTACAAGCTGGCTACTCGTTCGGCTCGTAAAGGGGCTTATCCGCGTTCGCCAGTTCCAGCGAACGACTACAAACGAATCCGATCCCGAGCTATTGCGGATTGCGAGCGAGGTTTCCCGACACTTGGGCATGGCATGCTGCCCGCCGCTCGGACGCTCGCGCCGATTGGACGTCCCCATTTCCTTGGGACTGTTTCGCCCGCAAGTCGTCCTGCCCATGGGAAACGATACGGATGCTTGGCCCGCCGAAGCGTGGCGTCCGCTGCTCGTCCACGAATTGGCACACATCCACCGCCGCGATCATGCCGTGGGGCTGGTGCAGCGTCTGGTCGTGGCATTTTATTGGTGGAATCCGCTCGTCCACGCCGTCTCTCGCGAACTGTCACTGGTCCGGGAACAGATCTGCGACGACCTGGCAACGAGCGTCAGTTCGATGGACGCATCGTCCCAGCGGCGGTCGTACGCAGCCTTGTTGGTCGATTTAGCTGAACGCGCGACGCAGCGTGCCTCGGATCGGCTGCGGCTCGGATCAGCTTTGGCTGCCTGGAACGGGCCCGCGGATGATTTGACTCGGCGGATTCAGCGGCTCTTGGACCCGCATCGCCACGTGGCCACTTCGCTCGGCAAACGCGGGCGGGCCGCGATGGGTGTCGTCGCGCTGGTGATGTGCCTGTTGGTCATGGTCCTCAATGTGCGAGTGGAAACTCTGCTCGCTTCGACGCCTGACACGCCAGTTGCCGATGCCGCCGAGCCGACAGAACAGCCCAATTTGTCCGACGATTCCGAAATCGCCGGGCAGGATGAGCCAAGCGAAGACGAACCCGCGGTCCTCCGACTGGAAAAGTTAGTTCGCGTGGTGGACGACAAAGGTGATCCGATTGCGGGAGCCACCGTAACTCCGTGGGGCATGTCGGCGCGGCGGGCGAGCATGAGTTGGACCGATGGCTACCGCGCGGTCGATCCGACCTCGTTTACGGCTGACGAAAATGGGATCGCGCGAGTGGAGTTTCCGCAGTACGCGATTGCCAGGGAACGCATCGCACCCGAAAGCTTGACCTGCCGCGTTGAACATCCTGAATACGCATCCGCCCAGATGGAATCGGTTCTCGTGACCGCCTCCACGTTGTCCGAAACCACAACGATTCAACTCCACCGCGGAGCCCAAGTCGTCATTGCCTCCACGATCGATGGTCGTCAGGTAACGGGTGGCTCCTTATTCGTGGACTGGGGTGCGCGGGCGTTCAACATCCGGTTGATGGCGACGATCACCGAGGACGGCATCGCCCGCCTGCCTCGATTGTTAGCCGGTGTGCATTTGGTCCGAGTGATTCATGAGGGTGAGGATGGGACTCGGCATTACAGCGATGTCGAACGTCTGGAGTTGGTGGAAGGGCAGGAGTTGGAATTGTCGGTCGCTTTAGAGACGGGCGTGGAAATCCGTGGCAGACTGAGCGACGCGGTTCCGCGTCCAGTCAAGAACGGACGGGTGATTGCCATGGTAAGTAAATCCGCGGAAGGAGTTGCGTCGCTCGAGTGGTTCGCTCACGCGTCCGTCGATGCAGGAGGAAACTTCACACTGGAGCCGATGCCGAGGGGAGTTTTGCAAGTCATTGCGATTTGTGACGGATTCATGGCAAAGTCGGGATCACCACCCAGCGAGGCGACCGAGCAGGAGCGACTCAATTGGGAATCCCTCACTCGCCCGCAGTTCTTTTCAGTTGGCGACACGCCGCCGGATGTCACCATCGAAATGACGCCCACGGCGACCGCCCGAATCCTGGTCACCGGCCCGAACGACGAACCGATCCCCCAGGCACAGGTCGCGATCAGTCCCAATATCCTCTGGTGGCGGGATGGGGCGCAGCTCTACGGTTTTCCGACGATTTCGTCGTGGGATTTGCTGAAGAATCCACGCGACATGTACTTGCAATGGAATGCCTCTCCGTACTCCACAACAACCGACGCGGACGGTGTAGCCGTCATCGCGAACGTGCCTCCTGGTCAGCAGATGCTTGCCATCCAGCACGACGAATTTCAGCTTCCGACTCTCGAACCCAATGGCATCGGACGATACGAGCGGGTCGAGTTGATCGCCAACGAGGACAACCACTTTGCGTTTGGGCTCGAACCGCGTGGAGACGAGTTTCTGGGCGATGCCGCGACCGTAACGGACAACATTTACTGCGGTCCCGGAGTCAGTCAAATCACCAAGCCGCGGCCAAAGAAGACCGTGCCCACGCGCGCGGCCGAGACAGAATTGGCAGGCGTGGTCGTCGACGTCAAAGGGAAACCGTTGGCCGGAGTCCGAGTGGATGTCTGGACTTGGTATCCGGGCAACGAGACCACAACCGACGAGGAGGGGCGGTTTCGGTTGACCGACTTGAACCGGCTATCGGAAGTGGAGGTCGAATTCACAAAGGATGGTTATTGCCCGTCGCTCTATCCGGCTCAACGGACAG
>RECD01000220.1 GCA_007694185.1 Planctomycetaceae bacterium | reverse complement strand
CGTGTGGTCGGTTTGCGAGCCGTCTGCCGGGATCACCAATTGTCGAAAGAAGGCTGGGCGGACGAAGTGGCGACCGAGTTCCGTTTCGACCCGGTCGGCGATCGTTTCCTCTTCCTCGACGCTGAGCGAATGCGGTTCGCTGAGCATCCGCCAAAAATCGCGGTAGGGTTGCAGCCGGGCAGACCAAACTTCGGCCGGCCAGTCCCCCGCCGGAAGTTCCTCCAGCAACACGGCCACGCGCAAGTGGAATTCTTCCAATCGCTGCGGCTCCGCTCCTGGTGAGACGGTGATGGTCAACAGTCGCCGCAAGAAACCTTCGGCCTCGATCCGAAACGATTCCCACGAGGCCTGTTCATGCAACCGTTGTTCGACTTCGCTGAGCAGCTCCGGCACGGTCGAGGTCGCGGCAATCTCGATCTGGTTTGCTCGCAAGTCGTCGATCGTCGCGTCATGCAGGGCCAACAGATCTCGGATCGCCGTCAGGCTCGCGTCGTCCGGACGCCGCCGCCGGCGCAGCGATTCCAACAGCGTCAAATCGAGGTCGTGCAGCAATAGGTCGTATCGGTCGAGCAATTGACGCAGGCGATCCCGCGCCCGAAGCAGCTCATCCGGGTGAAGCTCCTGGTTAGGCAACTGCGGGGTCGGCGTCATCGGGACACTCGGTTCGCGGGAACAGGTAATCAGCCAATGGGGTCGGCCCGCCACCGGTCAGCTAAGTGAACAGGTCGGCTAAGGATCGTGCGGTAAAAAAGTGTCCGGAACCTTTTGTGCAGAGCACCCGAAGGGCGAGTTCCTCGCAAAAGGTTCCGGACACTTTTTTATCGCTCAGACCGAATCGGCGGCAGCCTAAGCCTTTCGCGGCGACGGCAGCGGGGGGCCGCTGACGAATCGTACGGCCCGGAAACGACTTTAACGGCTCGCCGCGACCGCTGCAAAAGGTTGTCCCCGCAAGCGGCTCGATCACCGTAATGACACCGCCCGTTCGTCGTGAAAGCTTGGGTCGGCGGTTACCCGTTTGCCATGCCGGCCGACGGTTCCCTAGACTAACGCCATGACGAGCCGGCCGAATCTCCCCGCGATCGCCGAAACCCCGTGGGCATTGGATGCCGGGCGGGTCGCCGAACGGGAATTGTGGCTGTTGGCCAGCTACGCGTTCCCGAGCCGCGACAGTGCCGGCCGGGTGCATCCGGAAGTCGAACATCCCTACCGAGGCCCCTTTGCCCGCGACCGCGACCGGGTGCTGCATTGCAGCGCCTTCCGCAGGCTATCAGGAAAGATGCAGGTCTTCACGGGAGAGATGGGCGAGTACCACCGGACGCGATTGACTCATACTTTCGAAGTCGCCTCGGTCGCCCGGACGATCGCGCGGGCGCTGCGGTTGAACGAAGACCTGACCGAGACGCTGGCGCTTCTGCACGACATCGGCCACCCGCCTTACGGCCATTGCGGCGAGGACCTGTTGGCGGCAGCGATGGAAGGGAATGGCGGTTTTTCGCATAATCAATTCGCGCTCACGATCGTCACGGAGTTGGAACAACGCTTCACCGACTTCGCCGGCTTGAACTTGTCGCACGAGGTGCTCGGGGGCCAGGACACGCGGGCGCACAAGGCGGAGGCGGCGATCGGACGGGCGCCGTTGCTGGAAGTCCAAGTCGTCGACCTGGCCGATTCGATCGCTTACGACTCGCATGACGTCGATGACGCGCTGCAAATGGGCTTGATCGACCAGACGGAACTGCGGCGATTGGGATTGATCCGCAGGGCACTCGAAGGGGTGCGGAAGAAATCGGGCGAATTGCCCCCGAGTCGGCTGCGGCAAGCCCTGGTGCATGAACTGGTCGACTTGCAGGTCGGCGACCTGCTGTGGTCGGCTTCGGAAACGCTGCGGGCCTGCCAAGGGCTTTCGGCGGAGGAGATCCGTGGGGGGGGCGTGCGGTTGGGGCATTCGCCGGAGGTCGCGGCCGAGCGGATGGAATTGGAGAGCTACCTGTTCGACGCCGTCTATCGCCACCCGCGGCTGATGAGCGTCCGGCGGGCGGCCGGCGACCGGTTGCGACGACTCTTCGACGGCTTGGTCGCCAATCCGGAAAGGCTGCCGTTGCGGTTCCGCACGCGGGCCAATCAAGTCGGCGTCTGGCGGGCGGTCAGCGACTACCTGGCGGGGATGACCGACCGCTTCTGTGATTCTCAGCACCTGCTGTTCACGCAGCAGACCGCCGGGCCGCTGACCGATTGGTGACGGGTTGGTAACAGGTTGGCCAGGAGATTGGCCAGAAGATTGGCCAGGAGCTTTTTCAGGGCTGAGTTTTACCCCGACTCGCGGGAGAAATCACCGCGGCGCAGTCACGCGGCATAAGCGGCATGTCCTCAACGGGCAGTCGGTCTACCAGCCCAACACGTACGCGAAGACGAGCGGAGCACAGATCGTCGCGTCACTTTGGATCATGAACTTGGGCGCCTCGGGCAGCAATTTGTGCCAGGTCACCTTTTCGTTCGGGACCGCGCCGCTGTAGCCGCCGAAGCTCGTCACCGCGTCGCTGATCTGGCAGAAGTACGACCAGTAGGGGATTTCCAGTTGCAGATCTTGGACCAGCAACGGGACGACGCAGATCGGGAAATCGCCCGCGATCCCGCCGCCGATCTGGAAGAAACCGATCGGGGAATCTTCCGCGGTCTCGCGATACCAGCGGATCAAGTCGGTCATCTGCATCACCCCGCTGGCGACGACGCGATCGGTCGCGACGGTCCCTTCGTAAACGCGGGCCGCGAAGATGTTCCCCATCGTCGAATCCTCGAACCCGGGGACGATCACGGGAATCCCGGCATCCTTGGCGGCGGCCAACCAACTGTGTTCCCGCGGAACGTGGTAGTACTGGACCAGGTCCTCGTCATCCAACAGGGCGAAGGCGTAGTGAGCGGGCGGGTGCGATTCGCCGGCGGCCGCCGCCGCTTGCCACAGCTTGACCATCCGGTGCTCGATGTGGCGAACGACCGTTTCGGGTATGCAGGTGTCGGTCACGCGGTTGAACCCCGAATCCCGCAATTCGACTTCGTCTTCGATCGACAGCGCCCGCCAATCCTGGATCACCTTGTAATCATCGTGGGCGACGAGGTTGAACAGGTCTTCCTCGAGGTTCGCCGCGGTGCAGGTGATCGCATGGACTTTGCCTTGCCGGATCATTTCCGCAAGTGACACCCCGATTTCCGCCGTGCTCATCGCGCCGGCCAGCGTGACCATCATCTTGCCACCGGTTTCGGGCGAGACGAAATCGAGATAGGCCTCGGCGGCGGCGGTCAATTCTCGCGCGTTGAAATGGCGATAGTGATGACGCATGAACGCCCGAACGGGAGCGGGGCCGGGTTCCGGGGAGGATGCTGGTTGGGTGGCCATCAGCCTGAACACCTTCGCGACGAGTGGTTGAACTGGTAAGACGGAAGAGCCAGACTTTAAACCATCGGTGGGTCAGGTCCCAGGGCACAGGTCCCAGGGCACAGGTCCCAGGGCACAGGTCCCAGGGCACAGGGATTCCCACAAGCCTCGCCACGGTTCGCTGCCTCCCCTTACGGCCAACTCCCGTTTCCAGCCAAGCATCAGGTCGATCATGAGTTTCCCGTTTCGAGTCGGACTCGGTTATGACAGCCACCGCCTGGGCAATGGCGGGCCGCTGCGGATCGGCGGGATCGACGTCCCGGCCGAGATCCATGCGATCGGACACAGCGACGCGGACGTGCTGTTGCATGCGATCACCGACGCGCTGCTCGGGGCGATCTCGGAACCCGACATCGGCCGGCTGTTTCCGGACACGGACGAAGTCAACCGTAAACGGGACAGCGCCGATTTCGTGATCGAAGCCGTCCGCAGGGTTCGGCATCGGGGGCTGGAAATCGGCAACCTGGACTGCGTCGTCTTGGCCCAACAGCCCAAGTTGGCGCCGTACACGGAACGGATTCGCGAGCGGATCGCCGAAATCATCGACATCCCGATCTCGGCGGTCGGGATGAAATCGAAAACGACGGAAGGGGTCGGCCCGATCGGACACGCTGAGGCAATCGCGTCCCACGTCGTGGTGCTTTTGCACGGGGTCGAAAAGCCAGTGGAAGCCTGACGTTTAGGCTCTTCAATCCGCCTTTGCGGGCCGATAAAGACCAATGTCCTTGCGTTCAGCCGGATCGGATTGGGGTTGCCCCGAATTCGGCTGACGGGCTACAAGAAGGGGTAGGCAAGGAAGCCAACTCGGCAAGGGAGTCAGAGGATGACGACGGACAGTTCCCCGCAGACCATCGAAGAGTTGTTGGTCGGGCGGGACGATGTGATGATCCTGGGCGATCCGTCGGTGCGGTGTACCGACGCCCTGCCGTTGCGCGACGCCGGACCGGGCTGCGTGACACTGATCGATGCCTCCGCGCGGGCGAACCTCGTGATCCGTTGTGGTGCCGTCGCCGTAGTGACCGCCACGCCGATCGAGACGCTGCATTGCACGCAGATCGTCACCAAAGACATCCACGGCGTCTTCACCCATCTGGTCAAAGCCTTTCGGCCACGCGGTCACGATTCGCTGGCCTATTCGGCGATCCATCCGTCCGCCCAGATCGACCCGACCGCTTCGATCGGTTCGGGAACGCGGATCGATTCTGGGGTGACGGTCGGCCCCGGCGTCGTGATCGGTTGCAATTGTCACCTGATGCCAGGCGTCGTCGTGATGGAACATTCCCGGCTAGGCGACGACTGCACGATCTTTCCGAATGTCGTGATCTACGAACACACCCGAATCGCCGACCGGGTCCGCGTGCATGCCGGCTCGATCCTCGGCGGCCACGGTTTCGGATACCGCCAGGTTCACGGCCGGCACGTGCCGACCGCCCAATTGGGTTATGTCGACATCGAAGCGGACGTCGAGATCGGGGCGAACGTCACGATCGACCGCGGGACCTACGGTGTCACACGGATCGGCGAGGGGACCAAGATCGACAACCTCGTGATGATCGCGCACAACTGCCACATCGGCCGGCACAACCTGATCTGCAGCCAGGTGGGGATCGCCGGCTCATGCCAGACGGGTGATTACGTCGTGCTGGCGGGCCAAGTCGGCTTGGCGGACCACGTGACGCTCGGCGATCACGCGGTGGTCGGTGCCCAGGCCGGGGTGATGGAAAACCTCGCGGGCGACCAGACCTACCTCGGCAGTCCCGCGACGAGCCAACGGGACCAGATGCAAATCATGGCGGTCCAACGGCGGTTGCCGGAACTCCGCCGCGAAGTCAAAACGCTTCGCCGTGAACTCGGCAACCTACGCCAGCCCGCGACGGATTCGTCCGAATCGGCTGAGGCAAGCGAACTCGGTGACAGCGGGCCGGTGGCGAGCGAAATGCCCAGCGGGGGTGACGAAACGGCCTCAGGGCTTGGTGGCGAACGCCGTTCGAATGCGGACGCGGTCGACACCGAGGAAGATTCTCGGGAGCAACCGCGATGCCTCCCTTTTCGTCGTCCGGCGGCTTGAGGCTTGATCGTTGATGATTGGTGGTTACCATCCTCGCGGCAGCGTCCGTCGAGTCGATTCCGATCTGCGACGCCCGATCGGCCTGATCGCCGGTTGGGGGCGGTTCCCGGTACTGGTCGCGCGCTCCCTGGTGGAACGGCGGATTCCGGTCTGTTGCATCGCGATCCCCGGCCATGCTGACGAGCACTTGGAATATCTCTGCGATCACGTCCTGTGGTCGGGAGTCGGGCGGTTGGGGACCCACCTGCGGTACTTCCGCAAACTCGGTGTCCAGCAGGTGACGATGGCGGGGAAGCTGTTCAAGGCTGACCTGCTGTACGGCGGTTCGCCGTGGTTGAGGCACGCTCCCGACCTGCAATGCGTGCGGACGTTCGGACCGCTGCTGCTCAGCCGCCAACGGAACGCACGTGACGATTCCCTATTGAACGCGGTGACGCAGATGTACCAGAACCACCAAATGGAAGTGACCGCGGCGACCGACTTGGCCCCCGATCTGCTCGCCCGCCCCGGTTGGCTGGTCGGCAAACCCCGTTCGCTCGGGTTGGAAAACGACATCCGCTTCGGCTGGGAAATCGCCAAACAGATGGGTGGACTCGACATCGGCCAAAGCATCACCGTCAAAGATGGCGCCGTGTTGGCCGTGGAAGCGATCGAGGGTACGGACGCCTGCATCTGCCGAACGGGCGAGGTCTGTCGGCGTGGCGGCTGGGTGCTTGTCAAAGTCGCCAAGCCGCGCCAGGACATGCGGTACGACGTGCCGACGATCGGCCCGCAAACCGTGCGACTGGTCCACGAAGCGGGCGGGGTGGCGATCGCGATCGAGGCGAACAAGACGATCATCGTCGATCAGGACCAAACGTTCGCCGACGCCGCCAAAGCCGGGATCGCGATCGTCGCGATGGACGGATCGGCGACGCACGCCCGCCAAATCGCCGCCTGATACCGAGCCACGGCGAGCTCCCCCCATGATCTCTGCCGACGGTCTCAAACAAGGCAATCAGCCGGCAACCGTGTGAACAAACGCCTGCCGGGACGCCAGCAGCACGCCGTCGTCATCGCCAACCGACCACAATCGCATCAGAACGTGCCCCCTTCTTCGAAAGGTGCCACCCACTTTTCGTGCTTCGCGTGCCCCCCTTCTTCGAAAGAAGCCACCCGTGCTTCGAAAGGTGCCAGCCATCTTTCGCGTGCTTCGAAAGGTGCCAGCCATCTTTCGGCCTGTTGACCGTGCTTCGAAAGGTGCCAGCCATCTTTCGGCCTGTTGACAATTGCACTGGGTGC
>RECD01000071.1 GCA_007694185.1 Planctomycetaceae bacterium | reverse complement strand
CGATCTCACCGACCGTCATCATCAGCACGGAAAACGTCGCGGCTTAAGCTTCGACCGTCGCCAAGTGGGCGGCCCGTTCCGCCGGAGTTCGCTTGGCCGGCAGACGTACCACCGTCCCGCCCGCCGCAGTGATCTTCTCCTCCGCCGACTTGCTAAACCGGTGAGCCGTGACCGTCAACTTCTTGGTCAATTCGCCGTCGCCCAGGATCTTGACTTCGTCAAACGTACCCTTCGCCAAGTTCTTAGCCGTGAGCAATTCCAAGGTGACTTCGGTGCCGTCCTCGAAAACCTCCGCCAACTGGCCGACGTTAACGCCATACACCGTGCTGGCATACCGGTTCGTGAATCCCCGCTTGGGAATCCGGCGAACCATCGGCATGGCGCCCCCTTGGAACGTCGGCTTGCGGCTGTAACCGCTGCGGCTCTTGTGCCCCTTGTGACCCCGTCCGGAGGTCTTGCCGGTACCCGAACCGACGCCACGACCGATCCGCTTGCGATTCTTGTACTTGCCGACGCCGCGATGGACTTCGTTCAGATTCATGTCGATTCACCTGGTAGACTCGGCCAACGGAAGACCGAGCCGATGACTGTCAAAAAATTCTTTGCTTGCCGATCGAAGCCGATCCGGCTATCCGCCACGTTCACGTCACCTGGCCGTCTCGAGTTCCACGCCCCGCAGGGCAGCGACCTCTTCTCGCGTCCGCAGCTTCGACATCGCGTCGATCGTTGCCTTGACCAAGGTGACCGGATTGTTCGTCCCGAAGCTCTTGGTCAGGATATCGTGTACCCCGCAAGCTTCACAGCAGGCGCGCACCGCTTGGCCGGCGATGATCCCCGTACCGGCTCCGGCCGGGATCAAAACGACCTTCGCGGCTCCGAAATGTCCCCAAATCTGGTGCGGGATCGTGCCCTGAACCAACGGCACGTCGACCATGCTGCGGGAGGCCTGCTTCTGCGCCTTGCTGACGCTCGGCGGGACCTCGTTCGCCTTGCCATAGCCCCAGCCGACCTTGCCCTTGCCGTCACCAACGACGACCATCGCCGCGAAGCTGAAACGCCGGCCACCTTTGACCACCGCCGCACAACGCTTGATCTTGACAACCCGATCGAGCAAATCGCCCGGCATCGAGTCTTCTGTTTTGTCTTTCCGGTCACGGCTCTTCCGAGACCGCTGCTGACCCTGCTGTCCGTGTTGCCCGCTACTCATTCTGCTACCCCAAGGATCGATTTAGAACTGGAGGCCGGCCTCACGGGCGGCATCGGCGAAGGCCTTCACTCGGCCATGGTATTTCGTGTGTCCCCGATCCAGCTTGACCAACTGAATCCCCGCTTGCGACGCCCGCTCGGCGATCAACTTTCCGATCGCAGCCGCCGAATCGCAATTCCCACCGACCGGGTGGGAACCGCGAACCGCTTTGTCGCGAGTCGAAGCGCTAACCAACGTCCGTCCCGTGATGTCATCAACCAACTGACAACCGAAATGCTTCAGACTGCGATGAATGCACAACCGCGGCCGCTCCGCGCTACCCCGGAGTTGATTCCGCACCCGGTGCGACCGTCGCTGGCGTTGCCGGGTGATGCTCTTATTCTTGTCCATGTCAGCCCACTGCCTATCCCAAAACCGTCTGTCCCAAAACCTTCGCCAACCACCAGGCCGGCGTCGCCGGCCCAAGCCAAATCACTTCGTAGCCGATTTGCCCGGCTTGATCTTAACCTGTTCACCCTGATACCGAATCCCCTTGCCCTTGTAAGGCTCCGGCTTGCGAAGCGAACGGATCTCGGCGGCGAACTGGCCGACCCGCTGCTTGTCGCATCCCTGGATCACGATGTGAGTCTGATCGGGACAAGTGACCTTCAAATCCTGCGGGATCTTCCGGTGCAACTCGTTCGCGAATCCGACCCGCAACTGCAACGTCTCACCCGAAATCGCGGCCAGGTAACCGACCCCTTGGATCTCGAGCCGCTTCTCGTAACCCTTCGTGACGCCGGTGACCATGTTGGCCAACAGCGCCCGAGTCAACCCGTGAAACTGCCGTGATTCGCGACTCTTCTCATCGCCACTGACGACGATCTCATTACCCGACTCGGCCAGCGCGACCGAAACCTCCGGGCGATGCTCGTAGGCCAGGTTCCCCTGCGGCCCTTCGATCTTGATCGTCCGTCCGTCGATCGTCACCTTCGCGCCTTCGACGATGGGGACGGGCTTTTTTCCGATTCGGCTCATGGTCTATCTCAGTCTGATATCAACAAAAACTCAAGCCCGACGATCAGGCGACCTCGCAAATCACTTCCCCGCCGACCTTGTCGCGGCGAGCCTCGCGATCACTGATCACGCCCTTGCTGGTGCTGATGATCCGAATCCCCAAGCCGCCCAACACCGGCTTCAGGTCGCGGCAACCCGCGTACAAACGACGTCCCGGCTTGCTGACCCGCTTGATGGTCTGGATCACCTGCTCGCCGTTCGGGCCGTACTTCAGTTCGATGCGAATCTGAGGTGACGGTTCCTGCTCCACTTCCTTCCAGTCCCAAATGAAGCCTTCACGCTTCAACACTTCGGCAATGCCCTTCTTTACCCCACTGGAGGGGATGTCGACAAATGGCCGCTCAACTCGAACTGAGTTGCGGATGCGGGTCAACATGTCGGCGATCGGATCGGTCATCATAATCGGGTTTCCCTCTCGTCTCTCATCACCAACTGGCTTTACGAACGCCCGGGATCAGGCCGGCATTGGCCTGCTCACGGAAACAGATGCGACAGATACCGAACTTGCGGTAGACGGCCCGCGGCCGACCGCAATTTCTGCAGCGATTTTCCTGTCGGGTCGAAAACTTTGGCTTTCGCTCAGCCTTGGCGATCTTCGATTTACTTGCCACGGGGATGATTACCTGACGCGGTGCTGGTGAATGTTGCCCGGTAATCCCGGGCGTTCATCGATCAATTCGATTCTCAAAATTATCAACGCGATCCGCCACCTAGGCGACGTCGCTCTTCTTGGCGTCCTGCCGGAACGGCATGCCGAGGAACTCCAACAAAACTCGCCCCTCTTCGTTGGTGCGAGCCGTCGTGACCATCGAGATGTTCATCCCTTGCGGCTTGGTGAACTTGTCCGGGTTCAATTCCGGGAACACCAACTGCTCGCTCAATCCCATGCTGTAATTCCCCCGACCGTCGAATGCCTTGCCACTGACCCCGCGAAAGTCACGGACCCGAGGCAATACGATCGACACCAAACGGTCGAGAAACTCGTACATCCGTTGACGACGCAAGGTCACCATGCAGCCGATCGGCATCCCTTCTCGCAACCGGAAGGTGGCGATCGAGTTGCGGGCCTTCGTCTGCACCGGCCGCTGGCCCGCGATCTCGGTCAACGCGTCGAAAGCGAGGTCGAGAACCTTTTTGTCGCTGACGGCGTCCCCGACACCCATATTAAGGGTGATCTTCTCGAGCTGCGGCACTTGGAACGGGTTGGTGTATCCGAACCGTTCCACCAACGCAGGGCGAATCTTTTCTTCGTAAGCGACCTGAAGTCGCGGCTTGTCTTGCGCCATTGTTCTCAACCGAATTTTCGTAATCCCAAAACCTCAAGGCCGTCGCTCAAACCTTCGGAGCCCGCTTGGGCTTCGCCGCGCCGATCGTCCCCAGGCTCTTGCCACTTTTCTTCGCGTAACGTTCTTTCGTGCCGTCCGCCAAAAAACGAATCCCGACCCGCGTCGGCTTGCCGGTTTCCGGATCGACCAACATCACGTTGCTCGCCGAAATCGGCATTTCCTTATTCAACCGCCCGCCCTGCGGGTTCTTTTGGCTCTTGCGAACGTGCTTCCAAACCCGCCCGACACCTTCGACCACAACCTTATTGGCCTCGCGGTCGATTTTCAAAATCTTCCCCGTGGTATCTTTGTCCGCGCCGGTGATCACCACCACCGTATCATTGACCTTGAACAACATCGACTCCACCACTTATGACTTAATTACCAGCCGAACCCCACGCCCCGGATCGGTCAGACGACTTCGTTCGCCAAGCTGACGATCTTCATATAATTCCGATCCCTTAACTCCCGGGCCACCGCCCCGAAGATACGCGTCCCACGCGGGCCCTTGTCCTTGTCGATCAACACCACGGCGTTGCTGTCGAAACGAACGTAACTTCCGTCACCCCGACGCGTCGGCTGCTTCGTCCTGACGACGACCGCTCGAACCACCGCTTTCTTCTTGACGTCACTCCCAGGGATCACACTCTTGACGCTGCATACGATCACATCACCCAACCCGGCGGTCCGGCGACGACTGCCACCGAGCACCTTGATGCACATCACCTCGCGGGCCCCGGTGTTGTCCGCGACGTCGAGTCTGGTTTCTTGTTGGATCATGTTCGATCGCTACCGCAACAATGGATTGATAATGATTCGTGCGTGTTCAATGGATACCGCGGGTCGGAGCCCGGGGATCAGCCGTCGGATCCGACGCTTTCAACCGGAGCCGACTCGTCGGCCGACGCCTCTCCGGCCTCCTCCGCCGCCTTGCGAGCGGCCCGCAGCGCCGTCACGTCGACGTCCGTGCTCTTGGCGATCACACGAACCAGTCGCCAACGCTTCAACTTACTGAGGGGCTGGGACTCGATGATCTCGACCTTGTCACCGATCGCCGACTCGTTGTTCTCATCATGGGCGTAACAAACGGTCTTGCTACGCACGTATTTCTTGTATACAGGGTGCTTGCTCAACCGGGCGAGCTCGACCCGTCTGGTCTTGCTCGTTTTGTCTCCGGTGACGATTCCCTGGACGATTCGTTTAGGCATCTTCGTGAACTCGAACGTGATTGGCCAGCAGGCCATGATTCTTTCGCGGGTGTCTATTTCGCAGCCGACTGACGCAACCGCTCGCCCTGGATCGTCTGGATCCTGGCGATCAGCCGTCGGCTCTTGCGGATCTCGCTGGGTACGTCCAGCCGCTCGGCTTCCGCCTGGAAACGGAGCTTGAACAGCTTCTCGGCTGTGTCTTTTGCGGTCAAATCGAGCTGTTCATCGCTCATTTCCCGCAATTCGTTTACCTTAACCATGTCGCTCTGTTTAGCTGAAGTCTCAAACCGATCGCCGACTGATGAACCGTACCTTGACAGGCATCTTCTGAGCGAGACGGGCAAAGCAAACCTTCGCCTGCTGCTCGGTGACCCCGCCCAATTCGTACAACACCGTTCCCGGCTTGACGACCGCCGCCCAAAAGTCAGGCTCCCCCTTCCCCTTCCCCATTCGAGTTTCCAGCGGCGTGCTGGTCACCGACTTATCGGGGAAGATCCGGATATAAAGCTTGCCTTCGCCTCGAACGTATTGCTGCCCGGCGATACGGCCGGCCTCAATCGTTGTCGCCTTGACCCATCCGCCTTCCAAGGCTTGCAGGCCAAAATCTCCGAACACGACCGTATTGCCACGGGTCGCGTTACCTTTTATACGCCCTCTTTGGCTTTTTCGATGCTTGACCCGTTTGGGCATCAACGCCATCGTTGTCGTCTCCGTAAGTACCCTGATTGACCCACACCTGAATCCCGATGTGCCCCTGCGGCGTCATCGCTTCAGTGAAACCGTAATCGATCTTTGCCTGCAGCGTGCTGAGGGGTACAGACCCCATGCTCGCCTTCTCCCGCCGGGCCATCTCTGCCCCACCGAGACGTCCGGCCATTTGAATCTTGATGCCCTTGGCACCGGCGTCCATCGTCTGTTCCAACGATCGCTTCAGCGTCCGCCGGAAACTCGATCGCCTGGCGAGTTGCCCGGCGATGTCCTCAGCCACCAGTTGTGCCTGAATCTCAGGTCGCTCGACCTGATCGACCTTCAAATTCACACGACGGCCGATCAGGTTCTGCAGTTCGTTCTGCAAAACTTCGACCTCCGTCCCTTTCTTACCGATGATCAACCCGGGGCGTGCGACGTGCAAGATCACCCGCACCTCATCCCGCGTCCGTTCGATTTCGATCCGATCGATCCCGGCGCTCTTGTATTGCGGCCGCTTGGGGTGCTTCGTGATGAAGTGGCGGATCTTGCGATCTTCCTGGAGGAGATCGGCGAAGTCCTTCTTCGAAGCGTACCAACGGCTGCCCCAGCCGCGGGTGATCCCCACTCGGAACGCTACCGGATTTACCTTTTGTCCCATAAGTCAATTCATCCCATCACTTCGCGATCGCGATTTGGCCCGCCCGATACGTTCGTACGGCCCACACATTCGCACGGCTCACGAACCCAACCCCGTTACCCCGTTAACCTACAATTCATCGATCGGCGTCAAACCGACACTGATGTGACTCGTCCGTTTCTTGATCATGAAGGCCATCCCCCGAGCCCGTGGCCGCACCCGCTTGAACATCGGCCCCTGCCCGATCTGGACGTCCGTGACGACCAGGTCATCGATCCGATGACTTCGCCCGCCGTTTTGGTCGGGGTCCTGCGCGTTGCCGACGGCACTCTGCAGCACCTTCTCGAGCATCCGTGCCCCACGCTGGGGCTGGAACTTCAAAATGTCCAACGCCTCATCGGCATACTTGCCGCGAACCAAATTCGCCACCAGTCGCACCTTGCGAGCGCTGATCCTGGCACCTTTATGCATCGCTTTCATTGTCGTGCTCACTAACCGTTCGTCATCCGCTGCTTCTGCGATCCGATCCGTACGGGCCTGATTCGCAGACCCGAACGCCGACCGCCTACCTCTTGCCGCCCTTGCCGCCGTGGCCCCGGAACGTCCGCGTCGGTGCGAATTCGCCCAACTTGTGCCCGACCATGTCTTCGGTCACCAACACCTTCACGTGCTTGCGTCCGTCATGCACCATGAAGGTGACGTTGATGAACTCCGGCACGATCGTGCAACGCCTGGCCCAGGTCTTGATCGGTTCGATCCGACCGCCCTGGCTCTGCTTTTGCACCTTGAAGAACAACTTGGGATCGACGTACGGTCCCTTTTTGCTGCTGCGGCTCATGAATTACTCGTGACTCGTCAGGTTTGCTTACTTGTGTAACTTCAGTTGTCCGTACCGACGGCTCTTGCGTCGCCGAACGATCGAGCTGTTGCTGGGCTTCCGCCTCTGCCGCGTCGCACCACCCTTAGCGCTCTTACCCTCTGGACTGACCGGATGCCGACCACCCTTGGTTCGCCCTTCACCACCGCCGTGCGGGTGGTCGACCGGGTTCATCGCGGTGCCACGGACGTGAGGCCGACGCCCCATCCAGCGATTTCGTCCGGCCTTGCCGATGACGACATTCATATGATCCGAATTGCCGACCCGACCGATCGTCGCTCGACAACCGGCAGGCACCCGCCGCACTTCGCCACTGGGCAATTCCAACTGCGCCCATCCCGCGTCACGGGCCTTGAGCTTGGCTGACGTCCCGGCGCTGCGACACATCACAGCCCCCGAACCCGGCCGCAATTCGATGCAGCAAACGGTCGTGTCGAGCGGAATATTCTTTAGCGGCAGACAATTGCCGACCACGGGGGCCGCGTCCGGCCCGTTCTCGATGACCGCGCCTGCGGCCAAGCCGCCCGGGGCGATCACGTAGGACTTGTCCCCGTCGGTGTATTTGAGCAGCGCGATGTTGGCAGACCGGATCGGGTCGTACTGGATGCTGTCGACCTTCGCCGACACGCCGTCTTTACCACGACGGAAATCGATCACCCGGTACATCTGCTTGTGACCGCCGCCGCGATGCCGAGCGGTGATCTTGCCTTGGTTGTTGCGACCGCCGGTTTTCTTTTGGCGCTTCAACAAACTCCGCTCAGGCGTTGCCCCTGGCGTCAGCTCGGCGAAATCGCTAACCGACGCGTTGCGTCGACCCGCGCTCGTCGGCTTGTAGATCCGAATTCCCATCTGCTTACCGTTTTCCGTCTATCCGCCATGGACCATGAAACACCGCCAACCCGAAGCCGAACCGTTCCTAGAAGAAATCGATCCGGCCATCACCTCGCAGATGAACGATCGCCTTTTTCCAGTCGGCGGTCCGCCCCATCCGGAAGCGATAACGACGAACCTTACCCTTGCGATTCTGCGTACAAACTTTCTCGACTTCGACGTTGAACAACAACTCGATCGCCGACTTCACGTCCTGCTTGGTCGCCTGACGATGTATCTCAAACGCATACTGGTTGTTTCGCGACGCCCGGTGAACACCCTTCTCGGTGACCAGCGGCCGCAAAACGATGTGATGCGGTAAGATCCCCTTTGCGATCAAACCGTCCGATTCGCTTTCTTTTTCTAACTTCATCTCAGTTCACCCGAATCTCGTTCGCCCGAATCTCGTTCGTCTGAGCCGCCCCTCAAACCGCAACCGCCGGATCCACCGGAGCCGTCGCAAAACTGCCATCTTTGATCCGATCCAGTGCCGCCTTGGTGACGAGCATCTTCCGCGGCTTAAGCACCGACAACGCGTTCAGCTCGCGAACCGGTGAAACCGTGACCCCCGCCAAATTGCGGGAACTCAAATAAACGGCCTGATCCGCCTGATCGATCACGATCAGCGTCGTTACCCCGTCCAAACCGAGCGACTTGAGCGCCCCGGAAACGACCTTCGTCTTGATCGCGTCCAAAGCGAGCGAATCAACCACCACCAATTCGCTGTCGGCGATCTTGGAGGCGATCGCCATCCGCGTCGCCAACTTGACGGCCTTCTTGGGCAGCCGATAACTGTAATCGCGCGGCACGATCGTCCTGGCAACACCACCACCCCGACGGATGTTGGTCCGCTTGCTGCCGGCCCGAGCATTCCCGGTACCCTTCTGGCGGTACATCTTCTTCGTGCTGCCGCTGACCTGCCCGCGGGTCTTCGCACAATGCGAACCCTGCCGCAGGTTCGCCTGATACATCACGACCGCATCGTGCAACAATTGCTTGTTGATCGTCGGCGCGACATCGGTCGCTTCGATCTCATAAGACCCGACCTCGTTACCGGCTAGGTCGTAAATGGGTAGGGTTGCCATCTTGATTCTCGCTCTGATTAACTGCCAACTGCGAATCAACGCAGCATGTTGGTTTCCCGGACACAGACGTAGCCACCAATGGGACCAGGCACGGCGCCACGAACCAACAGGAGATTGTTTTCGGAATCCACCCGGACAACTTCGAGATTTCGCACGGTCGTCTTGGTGTTGCCGTACTGACCGGCCATCTTCAGCCCGGCGACGGTGCGACTCGGACTGGCACTGCAACCGGTGCCGCCAGTGTGGCGATGGACCTTCTTCACACCGTGCGTGGCCCGCTGGCCGGCGAAGCCGTGTCGCTTGATCACACCGGAAAAGCCACGACCCTTGGAAGTGCCGGTTACGTCAACCCGGCCGCCACCCGTGAAGATATCGACTTTGACTTCCGCCCCAACCTCAAGTCCGGCAGCACCGCGGAACTCGCGAACAAACCGCTTCGGCTCACAATCCGGCTTCGCCACCGAAGCGACGCCGGCCGCAGCCCGCGACTTCGACCGCTTGCTCTCGATCTTCGCGACCTGACCACGCTGGGCGCGAGAGGCCAGCCGCCGTGGCTTGTCAAGAAAGCCCAACTGAACCGCTTCGTAACCGTCTCGATCCGCTTCACGAACCGCCAACACGCTACATGGACCCGCTTCGATCACCGTCACCGGGACCGCCGTGCCGTCTTCGCGATAAACTTGTGTCATGCCGACCTTACGGCCGAGTATTCCGCGGGACATCGTCAGACGCCTCGTAATGCGAAGGTTTAGCAGTTTCAGTCTTGGGCCCGCCCCTCCGATCCTTCACCCGACCGGCCAATCGGCCTGACAAGCGACGAGATATCGGAGCGACTTCCGTTCGATAGGAAACCGTTCTTGTAATAACGAAAAATTGGGACCTGCGATTTACAGAATCCCCCACGGCCGGCCAACCCACTCGGGCGACCAGCCCATCCTCCCAAACGACACCAGGCAACAACTAGCGGGCAGAAGCCTTGATTTTGATGTCCACCCCAGCGGGGAGGCTCAACTTATTCAATGCTTCGATCGTCTTGGCCGTGGCCTGGACGATGTCGATCAACCGCTTGTGCGTCCGGATCTCGAACTGCTGGCGAGCCTTCTTGTCGATACAGGGCCCCGACAAGACGGTGTAACGTTCGATGCGGGTAGGCAAGGGAATCGGCCCATGCACTTCGCTGTGCGTTGCCTTCACCGTGTTGACGATCTCCGAAGCGCTCTGGTCCAAAACCGAGTGATCGTAAGCTTCCATTCGAATTCGGATTACTTCGTTCATCCCGGAAATCACCAAGAGCCAACGTACAACAGGAGCGACAACAGCCTCGTTTGGAGGAAGCGAGAGAATAGCCACAGGGGACAGGACGGTCAACGGCTAACGTGTCGATTCTGCGATTTTTTGTCGATGCCTTTCGGCGAAGTCGCGAACACGACGATCCTGTAGCGATTCCCGGGGATCATGCCGAATCCGAGAGGTTTCCAGGCCGCCGCATTTGCCCCAGCTTCACACGGGCGGCAGGCTGGGATTTGACTCCGACGATCGCCCGGGTTGCGGATTGCCACGCCATTTCGACGTCAGCGTTGGGAAATCAGACAGCCCGGCCGCGCTCCACGGCTCTTGGGGCAGCCGCGTTCCGGCGTCCGAGACGGACGGATAGCCGGTTTTCGGGCTGTGTCGGATCGGCCGGATGGATAGACTTAAAGGAGTGCGTTTGCTTTCGAAACCGGGACAGGCCGGGTTGGGTCCCGATTCTCAGCGGCTGTGGGGTGTGGATTTTGTCGGCATTGATTGGCAATCGGCGGGAGACCCAGGCTGCCAGGCGGCCCGCGGACGCGGTTAAGTCGGCAGGCGGCGCGGGCGACGGTGGCGAACACGTTCCGCCTTCGCGCCCTCGCAGCGGCTGGTATCGCTGGGTTCCGCTGGGGCTGGCCTGCTTGGCGGTGGTGGCCTGGATGCAATTCGGCCGCCGTGGAGCACCGCTTCCACAAGGGGGCAAGCCGCTGGTGATCCCGGCGCCCTACGACGCCGACCGAGCTTTCCGATATTTGGTAGAGATCTGCGACTTGGGTCCGCGGCCGAGCGCGTCCGAAGCGATGCTCCGCCAGCAGGAAATGTTGACTGAGTTTTTTGAGCAACGCGGAGGGGCGGTCGAATTGCAGCCGTTTCGGACGCGTCACCCCGAGACAGGCGAATCGGTTGAGCTGGCGAATTTGATCGCACGCTGGCATCCCGACCGCCCGAAGCGTTATCTGCTTGCGGCTCATTACGACACCCGCCCGTTCCCCGACCGAGACCCGGTCAATCCGCGAGGCCGTTTCGTGGGGGCTAACGACGGGGCCAGCGGGGTGGCGGCGCTAATGGAGCTGTCGCATCACATCGATCGCTTGCCGCAAGACGTCGGCATCGACATCGTTTTGTTCGACGGCGAAGAGCTGGTCTTCAAGGAAATGCGGGACGAATACTTCTTGGGCTCCACGTATTTTTCCCGGCAATACGTCGCCGAACCACCGGCGATCCCCTATCAGGCGGGTATCCTGCTGGACATGGTCGGCGACAAGGAACTGGCGATCTATTACGAACGGAACAGTTGGAAATACGCCCGTGAGTTGACGAAATCGATTTTCGATACGGCTCAGGAATTGGGCGTGGACGCGTTCATCCCGCGGCTGCGCCACGAAATTCGGGACGATCACCTGCCGTTGAACCTGATCGCCAAAATCCCGACGACCGACCTGATCGATTTCGATTACCCGCGGCCGGGAATCGGCGCGCCGCGGTATTGGCACACGACGCAAGACATCCCGGAAAACTGCAGCGGCCACTCCCTCGCGACCGTGGTGTATGTCGTCCACCAGTGGCTGATGCGACAATGACCCGCCAGGCTTGACGCCGTCCCCATGGGCATCAACCGGCCTCGCGTCGCGGAGCAGTCCGTTAGAATTCGCGGCGATCGGCGGGCCCCACAAGGCCAAGACTTGAGCCGAGAGCGGTCGGTGAGTTCGCAGCCTGAATAACCAGACGTCCGATCGGTCACGGCGAATCGGCGAACCGCCAACTCCCCACTTCGTCCGGATCGAGCGAATCGCCGGCGAGGGCTAACCGCACCAACGCGATCGGGATCGGACCCTGACGCAAGATCGCGTCGTGGAAGTCGCGTTCTCCCAGCTTGCCGCTGTCGACCCACTCCGCCCGAAGCGCTCGGATCTGCAGGCCGCCGAGCATGTAGGCGGCTTGATAGAGCGGCGGGTAATCGCCGATCAGACTTCGACGAACTTCCGCCTCGGCATTGGCCCGCTCATGCCCCACGCGGCTGACCAAGTATTCGACACACTCCTCCGGCGACATTCGCCCGAGCTGGAAACCGAGCGAAAAGACGATTCGGGCGCAGCGATGCATCCTCCAAAAGAGCATCCCGACGCGATCTTCGGCCGAACGGGCAAACCCTTTGTCCCACAGCAGCATTTCCCAGTAGAGCGCCCAGCCTTCGATCCAGAACGGCGTGCGAAACTCGCGTCGATCGGGCCGGTAACGGCTGGTCATGAACAACTGCAGGTGATGGCCGGGGATCAATTCGTGATGGACCGTGGCCCTGGCAAAGTGCTCGTTGTTCCCCCGCATGCTCATGCGCTTTTCTTCGTGAGTCATCGAGTCGGTCGGATAGCTGACCTGGATGGTGTCTCCACCGAGAAAAAACGGGTTCACCCGTTGCCGCGCGGGGCTCATCATCTCCATCCGCCAAACCTCTTCACAAAGCGGCGGGACGGTAACCAGGTCGCGGTCGCGGACAAAACGCGTCGCTTCTTCCGCCAACCGGGCGATCATCGCAGGCTGATCGCCGGGCGGCACGTGCCGCTCCTTGACCGATTCCAATGCCGCCCGCCAATCGTCGCCGAATCCGAGTTCTCGCGAGGCCGCGAGCATCTGTTGGTCGCACCAACGGAACTCGCGCTCAGCGATCTCGATCAACTCGGCCGGCGTGTACGGAATCATTTCGTGAGCCAGTTCGATTTCCATCGCCCGCTGCCCGATCGGGATGCCGAGAATCTTGTCCTCGTCACCGTCGTCGCCCCCCAACCGGCCGAGTCCCGAGGCCAATCCGCGACAGGACTCGGCCAGCGACTCGTAGGGCACTCGGCACCACCAGGAATAGAGCGGGTCGTAGCCCTGGTAGAAGCGATGGAGGCTTTCCAATCGGGTGGTCAGACGCCGGACGGCCTTGGCCGCCCGCAGCGCCGTCGCCGCCTCCTCGCCGCTGGCCGAAACGGCCGCCTCGGCTGACGCCCCAGAACCTGCCGCAGGTGCCGCAGCCGCCGCGGTCGCCGCAACTCCGTCCGCCGGTCGACCGCTCGCCAGAGTTTTGAGCGTCGCGGCGATGTCCCGTTCCGCCTGCACGAACAGTTCCGCGGTCGCCTTGGCATCGATCCGATGGGTCCGCTGGTGCCGCTGGAGCAGTTCGACCAGGGGCAAGACGGCCGGGATCCGCTCAAGAACCTGAGCGTCACGAATCCGTTCCAAATCAGCCAGGGCGATCCGGTACTCCAGCTCGTTTCGCATCAAGGCGTGATCGACCACCGCCGCGCCGCGAAGGCGGCCGGAATCGATCCGCCGCAGGTCGAGTTGATAGCTGCGATAGAACTCGCCCATCCGTTCCGCTCGCAGCGGCGATAACGGCTCTTGATACTTCAACTCCAACGACCGACGGTCCTCGGAGTACCGGGTAATCCAACCGCTCAGCCCCACATCGCTCGGTTCAGCGATTGCTTCCACAGGAGGTGAGTCCGTGGCGGGGCGAAGCTCTTCACCCGCCGCTGGCCCGACCGCCAGCGACACGATGGCAAGCAGCGACCAAATCGCGGCCCACGCGGCCGGGGATTGCCGACTGTGCCAACCGGACCGAATTGCAGCGCGGCGGGCATGGTGCCGGACGGGCGAACAGGACGACCGGCAAGGCGGATGATCGTGTGGCATCGCTGGACCTGGCGGGAGGACAAGTGGGCCGGACGCTATTCGAATAGCGAATCGACGGCGGGACGATCGATCGTCCAGTGTCGCAGCAGCGCACCGGCCACCGCCACCCCCGACAAAAATGCCCCTTCGATCCGCGGCCCGCCGCACCAATCGCCGCAAGCCCCAACCCTTTCAACGGGATCCCACAGGCAATCGGTTTCGAGCGGTTTCACAGGAATAGCGTAACGCCAACGATGAGCCGCCAGGTAGGTGCAGTCGTCGGATGCACCCAGCGGCAGTGGCGGCAACGTGACCCCCATGGCGGTAGCGAACTCCGCCGCCAAACGCGGGGCGACATCCGCCGCGTCCGCTTCAAGGTGCTCATTCGACCAACGGGGCGAAGCGTGCAGAACCCAGCGATCGTCTTGCACTACGCCACGATCCGGTTTCGACCCGTCGCGGCAAACCCACGCCAGCGGACTGGCATCGACAAACGCCCCGTCAAAATCGACCTCCAGCGGTCGCGGCAACCGCATCATCACCGCCCAGCACGGGTTCATCGTCACTTCGCGAATCGTGCGAGTCAGCTCCGTGTGGTCGCCCAACAACGCGGCGGCTTGGACCGGCGGGCAATTGACGATCACTCGATCGAAATCGCCGAGCGATTCGCTGGCTGCATCGAGCAACCGCCAACGCCCATCCGGGGTGCGACGAAGCTCAGCAACGGTCACACCGACTCGGACATCGAGTTCCGTCGCCAAGTGCTTGGCAAGCGCGTTCATGCCGGGCTTAGCGACATACCGTGCGGTGTCCGACTTGTCCGCGACGACACGCCCTTCCCGAAGCTGAACGACGCGACCGCCCCAAACGTCGACGATCCCGTCATCAACCCAAGCGCGTACATGGCGACAAAAATGACCATCGCGAGCGGTGAAGTACTGCGCGCCGTGATCGAACCGCCACCCCTGATCGGTCCGCCGGGTCGCCATCCGCCCGCCGACGCCACGCGACTTCTCGAACACCCGCACCGGCAACCCGTGATCCGCCAACGTCCGTGCCGCAACCAACCCGGCCAAGCCGGCGCCGATCACCGCCACACGCGGCGGCTTCGCGGCGACCGGGCGATCGACGTGCGCCCGAAACTTTGGCAGATCGATCCGGCGAGCGTGCTCTTCCAGCGGCCTGGCTCGGACCTCGCCGAGAATCGGTTGCGGCGGCTGAAACGGCCGGTCGAACTGCCCGAAGCACCACAGCAATCCGCCGTAACTGCACGGGTCGCGGCCGTCCAACGCGAACCGATGGTTCAGGTCGTTGGCGACGTGCAACGCTCGCTCCGGCGTCGCGGTCCATCTCGGGATCGCCTTGCCCCACGTCATCCGCACGTTGTTGTGCAACTCGCCATGCCGAAGCAAACTCTGTTGGCAAGCGTCCCACAGCGGTTCGCCGGACCGCCCGCGGGCGAGCGATTCCCACGACAGGTGCTGTGGCCTCGGGTCGTCAGCATGCTCCGCCAGGGTTTGACGTGCCCACGCCGGAATCCCCTCGATCGATTCGACCTTGTCACCCAGGTGGTGGCAAAAGTGGTAAGCCAGCTCGCGCCAAATCAACAGCTCGTCCAAAAACTTTTCGGCTTTCCGTTCCGCGGCCTCTCGCGCGATCCGCAACGGACTGACCATGCCGAAATGCAAGTACGCACTCATCCGGCTGACGCCGCCGGGGTCGGCGGCGTCGTTGCGCCGACTGGCGTAACTGGCCAACCCCTTTCGCTTGAACGCTTCCCAACGCGCATAGCCGGCACGACTGCCGCCAGGCGTGTCGCTGACCGGCGCGATCGAATGATCGATTTGACAGTGGCCGATCAACTCGGCCAAATCAGCACGCTGCAAGTCGAGCGACGGGAAAGGCAGATCGCCCCAAAACATCTCGCACTCGATCGGCTGTTCGACGTATTCCCGCAACACCCGCTCGGCATACAGTTGCCGGGTCGCGTCGCGGAACGCGTACGCCCGCGTGTACGCCCGATCGACCAACGGCAAGGGGACGACGCAGGACGAATCGACACCGACCATGGGCGTTTCACACAGCGTCTGCAAGCGTGCCAGCCAACCGACGATCGGCTCGACCGGCATCTCATCGCTAATCAGAACCGCCGCTCGCCTGGCCAAATCACGCAGATGCGCGCCACGCTGACCATCCCACTGCAAATGGAAGACGTAGGCGATCTTCCGCTCGGTCATCTCCCGCTGCACATCGCGAGCACCCTGCAGGATGAAGGTGTGGTGGCGGTCCGACGCGTACGGGTAGTGCTCGCAGAGCGCGTGGTAGATCAGCAGCGGCTTGCCGATTTCCGCAGCCACTCGCAACGCGACGTCGAGCGAAGGGTTTTCGTGCCCGCGGACAGCGTGGTGCATCCAATACAGTACGAATTCGCCCTCCAGCCCCGTTCGTGGAGCCCGAATCCAACGGGCCCGTTCGGCGAGATGAGGCGGTAGCGACGAAAGGTCCACAGAATTGGCCTCGGGCAAATGCCCGGAATGGGGGGGGGCGGATTGGCGGCAGTGAATCGTAGCAGGATGGCCAGCCTCACTCCGTGACCGATATCTCGTTCGGATCGGTGATTTGGCTTCGGCGATGGCGCATTGGTGATGCGGTGCCGGTGACGGGGTGCGGACTCCCTAACAAACGGTTGCGATCATGTGCCAACACGGATCGGGCGGGTCGCGTTCATGCCGAGGGTCAAAATCGAGGCCACGAAAAAGGAACCGCCACAAACGATGAACACGAAGTCCTGCCCGCGGCCGCTCGTCTCACCCCACGTCATCAACCGCGGGACCAGCGCCGCGCTGAAGGCCGCCCCGAAATTGCCCCACATGTTCGCCCAACCGAACACGGCCGCCGTGTTGCGACCGCCGACGTCCTGCATGAATGCCCACGTCGAAGGGTTGGCGATGTCCGTCATCAACGACACGACGGCGCAACAGGCTACGATCAGCCAGACCGAGGCGAGCCCCAGGCAGGCCATGTACGCGAACCCCGCGATCGCCAGCGCAACCGCTGGGACGAGCACACGTCCCCATCGCAGCCCGAAGTTGGCAACGGCGGCGTCACCGAGCACACCGCCGATCAGTTGCCCCGGCATGCCGACCGCCAACACCAAAGTCACCATCGTGGCTCCGGCCACCGCCGCTACCCCTTGAGAATCAGCGAGGTAGCTAGGGAGCCACGTGATCAAAAAGGTCCAGCCGACGTTCGTGCCGAATTGAGAGAGCGAATTCAACCACAACGAACCGCTGCGGGTGCACCCCAACAGCGTCCCAAAAAATTCTCGTACCGTCGGCCGATTCGGATCGGGCTGACGGCCGATCAGTTCCAACTCCGCCTCGTTGACGCCCGCATGCTGCTCCGGCTTGTCCCGCACGACCCAGCCGTAGATCACCGCGATGACGATCCCGACCAGAAAGTAACTGACCAAGACCGACCGCCAACTCCCCAACGCGACGATCAGGATCGTCGTTAAATAAGGAGCCAGCGTCCCGCCCAGCCTGCCGCCGAGACTGATCCAACCGCTGGCGATCCCCCGGCGATGCAACGGGAACCATTGGCGGACGACGCCGCTGGATGTCGGGTAGGCGCCCGCTTGGGCCACGCCGCAGGCCAGCCGCGCCAGCAGCAGCGTGCTGACCGTCGATGCCATGCCGGTGATCCCGGTCATCAGCGACCAGAGCACGATGTAGCAGGTCAGCATCCGGCGGGCACCGAAACGGTCGCTCGCCCAGCCCGCCGGAACCTGAAACAACGCGTAGGTAAAGAAGAACGCACCCAGGACCTCGCCGAGCTTCTCCTTCGAAGCCCCAAAATCAGCCCGAAAGCCCTCGTCCTTGATGATCTCCCCGAGACAAACCCGATCGAGATAGAGGATGAAGGCCATCGCGATGCTGACCGCGACGACGTGGTAACGGACTCGCGTCGGCGGTCCCGAAAACGCATCTCCGGCGTCGAAAGTGCGGCCGAAATCGGGCCGCGATCGGCTCATATCGTGATCCGCCGCGCACGGGCCACGACCGGCCAATTTTCGACCGCTCGCGCGTCGCGGACGCAGACGACTTCGCTCTGCAACGCGACCGTCGGGCAGATATGGCGAGGAATGCCGTAAACCACCGTACCGACCGGGTATTCGTCAGCCCGCTCGGTCCGCAGCACCAGGTGCTCTTCGTTTTGCAACAGCGCCTCCGCGTCTTCCAGCGTGAACCAGCGGACTCGCGGTTGTGGCATTTCCGGTGCGACAGCTTTGTGCCCCAAATCCAAGCAGATGCGGTCCCGTGTCGGACGGCTGATCACCCTCGCCATCAGCACAGCAGCATTGAGGTAATCCTGATCGGTCGATTCCGCGGCCTGGCCGAAATCCCACAACGTCGTCGTCCCCGCCCCGACTTCGACATCGAGTTCGATCCCGTAGCGGTCACGCAACTCTTGCTTGCCATGCGCGGCCCACAACGGTGACGTCGGCGTGCCACCGGCGATCAGGCGGGGGATTTCCAACCCCTCATCACGCAGCCGCCCGATGAACTCGCTGACCCGATCGCGAACCTCCGCCGCGTCCGCCGCAAGTTGAGCCGAGTCGGGGTTGTGCAGGTGCCCGTCGTAGGCGTGCAACCCGCCGACCCGAATGCCACCGGTCCGCGTCAACTCGCGATAGAGTTCCACCGCCTCGTCGCCCGGTTCGATGCCGGTCCGGTTCATCCCGACGTTCAGATCGAGATACAGCGTCATTTCGACCCCCGCAGCCACCGCAGCAGCGGACAATTCCGCCAGCGTCCCGCCGTTGTCAACCAGCGCCGAGAAATGAGTTTTGGGGAACGTCTGGATCAGTCGCGCCAATCGGTGGGCCCCCGGGCCGACGCACTGGTACGCGATCAGGATGTCTCGGCCTCCCGCCGCCGCCGTCATCTCCGCTTCGGCGATCGTCGACGCCTTGAATTTCTCGATCCCCGCGCCAAGTTTCATCGCCACGATCTGCGGCAGCTTGTGCGTCTTGACGTGCGGTCGCAATCCGGCGACTCCCCCCGACATGGCGATCATCCGCCGCAGGTTCTCTTCAACCCGTTCGGGATAAATCAACAGGGCGGGCGAAGGGACCTCCGCGGCATTCTCGATCGCATACCAAGGCGTCGTCACGGGCTGTTCCTCTACGGCAGGGAGCTTGGCGGGAAGTTTTTCGGGGCGGGGACCGACGGGTGGCGGCAAGCAGATAGGTATCAACCGATTTCGACGGACGGCGAGCGCCAACGTGCGAGTCTCCGGCAACCGCTCGGCATCGCCGAACCGCATCCCGAGACTCAGGCGTCGCAACCGGCACCCGGCCATTCGTCCCCGCCGATAAACTGACCGTCCCTCCATAGCCCGTCAAGTGGCAGGGCGAAGGTGAAGTGGCAGCGTAAATGCCAAGCTCCCAGCACACGCTCCAAGGGCCTTTTCCACCGGCAAAGCAAACAGCCGAAATGAACCGCACTGTCGCGGAACGCCACGTACGAATCGAGCCCAACCGGCGACGCATCGCTCATCCCTTTATCCCGCAGGGATTACAGCCAGTAGCCACGGGTCGCGCAGCGCACCCGTGGTTGAGGATAAAAACGGGAATTTCGACCCCGAAGGGGTCGCAGAGACCGACTGCCAGCCGAACGCCGTAATCTCCCGGCGCCGTTCAAGGACTGGCAAGAGATTTGCATTGCCTTTCCCAAACAGGCTCGTGCCCCCCAGCCGCACGGACGTACGATGCACCCCGACTCCGGTTTTTGCTTGTCCAGATGCACGCATGAGCATGCCTCAGCCGTCGGACGATCAGCCGACAATTCCGTTATATTTCACGGGCAACACATGGGGCCCGTGATATTTGCCGGAATCGACCACGAAACTCGTTGGTGCTCTCCGGTTGGCAGGATGTCGTCATCAAAGGATTCAATCGGGTGGAAAGATCAGAGCAATTGCTGTTGGACGTGTGGCGGGAAGCCTGCCGGCACATCGAATTGTCGGAATCGGCAGCGAACATCGCGAACTTGGTCCGCAACGACCTACCGCTGGAAATGCTGCTGGTCCGGCAATTCGACTTTTCAAGTCGGTCGGTGAAGACGCTGGCAGTCGGGCGATCGAGTCCGAGCGCCTTGGGTTTGGGCGCAGACAACGTGGCCAGCGTTGCGAAGTGGGAACGGCTGATCGCCTGGGCCTCGACCGGGAAAGTGTCACGCACTCCCGCGAACCGCCGCAGTGGCGAAATGGGGCTGGTGGTCCCCAAGACGCTGGAAGGGGAAGCGTTGGCCGGACCGTTGCGGGGTGCCGGTGACCCGGTGGGGGTGTTGGTGGCGACCGCGCCGCTCAACCGCGCGATCACCGACCGGGACGTGCGGCTGTTCGAAATGCTGATCGAGCCCTTTTCGGTGGCGCTCGAGAATCACCTGCGGATGCACGAACTGAGCCACTTGCGGGAGATCGCCGATTCCGAAAAACGAAAGCTGCTCAAGCGGCTCGGCAAGCCGGACCAGCCCGAGGAGGTGATCGTCGGCGCCGAGTCGGGCTTACGGAGGGTCTTGGATCGAGTGAATTTGGTCGCCTCCTCCGACGTCCCGGTACTGATTCTCGGCGAAACCGGCACCGGCAAGGAAGTCGTCTCCCGCGCCATCCATGCCCGTTCCAACCGCCACGAAGGGCCGTTCATTCGCGTCAATTGCGGCGCGATTCCGCCCGATCTGATCGACAGCCAACTGTTCGGTCACGAACGCGGTAGCTTCACCGGCGCGGACGCGGCCCGACAAGGCTGGTTCGAACGCGCCGATGGCGGCACGCTGTTTCTCGACGAAATCGGCGAACTGCCACCCGCAGCCCAAGTCCGACTGCTCCGCGTGTTGCAGGATTCGTTCATCGAACGGATCGGCGGACAACACCCCATCCGGGTCGATGTCCGGATCGTCGCCGCCACCCACCGGGACCTCCCCAGCATGGTCCGAGCCGCAGCCTTTCGCGAGGACCTGTGGTACCGAATCAACGTCTTCCCATTGACCATGCCGCCGCTGCGGGATCGGCCTGAAGACATCCCGAAACTGGTCCGGCACTTCGCCGCCCGCGCCGCCCAACGGTTCGGTCTGCCGACGGTCGAACCGTCATCCGACGACATGCTCGTGATGATCGCCTACCGCTGGCCAGGAAACATCCGAGAATTGGCGGCTGTTATCGATCGCGCCGTGATCCTCGGCGAAGGCACCCGGCTCGACATCCGCACCGCACTCGGCGGCTGGTCCAACGAGTCAACTCCGCCCGCTACACCCTCGGACGAGCCGACGTTCTACGAAGTCATTCCGGAATCGTTGCCGCCGCGTTCCATCCCGACAACGCAATCCCCAGCCAACCTTGGCGAGCCGCTGTCGCTCAATGACGCGATCCGCCAACACATCGAACAGGTGCTCCGCCGAGTCCATGGCAAAATCGAAGGACCACAGGGAGCCGCCGATCTGCTGCAGGTCAATCCGCACACCCTGCGCGCGAAAATGCGCAAACTGAAAATCGACTGGGATGCCTTCAGACGCTGATTCCTCACGGCGAATGACCACCAGCCGTGAAATGATCACGATAGACCGTGATATCTGACGGCATGAGGTTCGGCTAATCCGCAGAGAGATCGAGAAAACGGGACGAATTTCGATTTCCTTCTGATTCCATGCCTTTGGCACACCACTTGCGTTTCACCCGATTCATCAGCCCGTCGGCATGGCTTCCGTGTGGGAGCTGGGAGAGATCGGTCCGACGGGTGTTAACGGTTCAGGGTGTGGAACAAGAGGCAATCGGTCATGTCGCAAGGAAATCGAGTTATCCCACGGAAGGGATTCACGTTGGTCGAGCTGTTGGTGGTGATCGCGATCATTGGGGTGATGGTCGGACTGTTGTTGCCGGCGGTGCAATCGGCTCGCGAAGCCGCCCGCCGGATGTCCTGCAGCAACAACTTGAAGAACATCGGCCTGGCACTGCACAACTACCACGACGTTCACAACAAGTTCCCGATCGGTCACCAGTACCGCGGTCACTTCGACGGCAACCCGCGGAGTGCCCAAGGCGGCACCGGCTTCGGCTGGGCGACGGGGCTGCTGCCATTCATCGAGCAGGGGAACCAGTTCGATCGGTTCAACCCCAGCTACCCGGCCGGTGAAAACACCTTCACCCGCAACCGTGAGGTCTGCCAGACCCCGTTGGCTCTGTTCAGTTGCCCTTCGGACGTCAAGCCGCCGCAATGGAACGACGGAGCGATCCCGAACGCGGCGACCAGCAGCTACCAAGGGGCCGGCAGCGCCTACGACGGTTGGGCCGGGGCGGCCGTGGGAGCCTTCCCGCCGAATGGTCGCTTCAACGGCGTGTTCTGCCGCGACAACCGCGGCGTCACGGTCGGGTTCCGCGACGTGAAAGACGGTACGTCCAACACGATCCTGGTCGCCGAAACGAAGTGGGAGATGGACAACAACGGCCGCAACCGTTCGCGGATTTACGCCGGTAAGGACATCGTCGAATGGGCGACGGGTGCGACGAATGCGGTTTTGGTCAACGGCCAATGGGCGATCAACTGGACCGCCGCGGAAGGGAACCCCCAGCCACACCGGACGGCCGGCAGCAGCCATCCCGGTGGAGCCCAGTTCGCTTTCGTAGACGGCTCGGCCCGCTTCATTTCGGAAAACATCCAGCACACGGCGACCCCTTGGGTCAACGCGGCGAACGCCTACGACCGACCCAACGGCGGGGCGAATTACGGCTTGTACCAACGGCTGTGGTCGATCGCTGACGGACTGGTACTCGGCGAGTTCTAAGCTGCCGCAAGTGCGATCAGCCAACGCAGATTTTTCGACCTGCTCCCGAATTGGGAGCAGGTCACCCACTGGGCGATGCCGCCATTTCAGCCGCGGCTCGCCCCTTTCCCCAACAACCCGTCCAATCCTGCAGAGGAGTTCACGAACATGAACCAGCGTCCCTATTTCGAAATGCTTTGGTTGTCCATCGTCCCGCTGGTCGTCGCCGTCGGCTGTGGCGGGACCGATCCGAACCTCGGCCAAGTCGAAGGAGTCGTCCGCATCGACGGCCAACCGTTGGCTGACGCCACCGTGATCTTTGTCCAAGGCCAAGGTCGGCCGGCGGCCGGCGTGACCGACGCCGAAGGTCGCTACCGCGTTTCTTTGGGCGGCAAACGGATCGGCACGATGGCCGGTTCGAACCGAGTGCAAATCACGACGGAACGAGGCCCCAGCGAGACTTTCGAAGGGGAACCGCTGCCAGCCGTCCCGGAACGAGTGCCCGAGGCATACAACGTCTCTTCAACCCTGGTCGTGGAAGTGAAAGCGGGAGAAAAGACAATCGCCGATTTCGACTTGCAGTCCGATTCCAAGACGGCTGGCAAAGGAGCGGCCCGTAAAGCAGGTTTACGTTGATGCGGCCGCCCAGACATCAGGGTTCATCAATTTTGCAAAGAACGTGACCAGTGAGTCGGCCGGGCAATCTTGTCCGGTCGACTCATGCTGTTATCCGCCCGATTCCCGCCAACTCTTCCGGGCCGGCGAGTTCCCGATAATGCTCACCCACGCTGCCCAACCGCTTCGCCGCTCTCCAGCCGTTCTCCGCCCGCTGAAGAACTCGCGTTCCCGCGATTTGCCAGCCAAGCGTCGAGACTGCCGGCTCCCGATCCGTTGCTGATCAGAACCCCCGGAAGGTGCCACCGAACCCCCGGAAGGTGCCACCCACATTTCGAGTCCACCTCGCTCGAACCCCCGGAAGGTGCCACCCACATTTCGAGTCCACCTCGCTCGTTTGGCGGCCGGGGACACAGCACCACGTGCTGACGGGGATACGGCGCCACGCGGGGCCCTGCTTTCGAACACGCAGGATCAGCGACGTGACGGCTAGGCGAAGCTTCCCGGCCACCGTGCCGTCTGAGGGCAGAACGCCGCCTTTGCGATCGTGTCCCCTGCCTCTCCTGCACCGCTTGAGGCGGCGCGCCGGCTCGATCAGAGCAGCCCGGCTAGGCGCCCGCGGAGCTTGCGAAGGATCCGCGACTTGGCCTGATAGACACTCGCGGCCGATAGGCCCGTCGCTTCGGCCGCATCCGCCGTGGTCCGCCCCTCGACGGTTGTCATCCAGAACGCAGTCCAGGTTTTCGGATCGAACTCGCCGCGAAGGCTTTCCAGCACTCGCTGCACAATCGATCCGCGGATGCTTTCGGGGCAGATCGTCGAATCGAATTGCTCGGCGTGACGTTCCAGGGCGACAATGGCGCCGGTACCGCCGCGAGCCTGTTCACGCCCGGCCTGGCGACGAAAATGGTCGCGCACTTGATTTCGCGTGATGGTCGCCAACCACGATCGAAAACTGCCGACCGGTTTTTGACGTTCGAACCGGTCGATCCCACGGGCAACCGAAACGAAGACCTCCTGGACGACGTCAGCAGCGTCGTCGGGACGCAATCCCGAACTGCGGCACCAGCGATAGACGATACCGCCGAACGTGTCGACCAGACGCCCCCACGCAGCTCCATCCATTTTCTGGACGCCACGCAGTAGCGAGGTCGAAGCGGTCGGATGCTCGCCCGGCCAAGGATGTTCGACAGCAGCACGGCCAGAAGAGGACAGGTCGTCAGTATCCATGACCGACATCGTACACCATCTTCGCTGGCTCACGATCGCGAAGCTGACGGATCGCTGCTGCGGCCCATCGGAAAAATATGGTCAGCCCGCGTCAGACCCTTGCGTTCATCCGGGTATGCCCTGTTAAGCTGCCGCTACTCCGGAGTTCTGACCGATGATCGCCACGCAATGCCCGACGCACGATACGTTGCACGCCCTTTCGACGGGCAGACTCGAGGAATCTCAAAGCGAACCGCTGCTGGAGCACCTGCGCGACTGCCAACGGTGCCGCGCCGAGATCGAAACGCTGCAGGATGCGGAGGACTCGGTGGTCTCCCTGCTCCGGCAACCGGACGAAGCGTGCGAATATGACGTCGAACCGGATTGCCAACGTGCCGTTGCCAAGGCGCTCGGTGCGTTGGCACTTGCCGGTGAGGCGGCACCCGATAGCGATTGGCAACAACTGCCCGAAACGATCGGCGAATACGAGATCTTGCGTCCGCTGGGACGCGGCGGCATGGGGCGAGTTTTTCTCGCGAGGCACAGCAAACTTGGGCGGCAAGTCGCGCTGAAGCTGGCGCTGATCGATCGCCTGGCCGATCCCCGTGTCCGCCGACGGTTCGAAGCGGAAATGCGCGCCGTGGGCAAACTGAGTCACCCCAACATCGTCACCGCCCATGACGCCCGCGAGATCGATGGGACCGCGGTCTTGGTCACCGAGTACATCGACGGCCTCGACCTGGCACAGTTGGTCCGCCGCACCGGGCCATTGGCCATTCCCGACGCCTGCGCGATTGTCTGCCGAGTCGCCGCGGCGCTGCAGTACATCGCTGAGGAAGGCTTTGTCCATCGCGACGTCAAACCGTCGAACATCATGCTCAGCAGCGACGGACAAGTGAAGCTGTTGGATTTGGGGCTGGCGAGGTTTCACAGCAACGACGATGCCTCGGAGATGACCGGCACCGGCCAGGCGATGGGAACCGCCGACTATGCGGCTCCTGAGCAGGTCACCGACGGTCGCAACGTCGACGTCCGTGCCGATATCTACTCGCTTGGCTGCACGCTGTTTCAACTGTTGACCGGCTCGCCGCCATTTGCCAGTGAGGATTACCCGACGGCGTTCGCCAAGATGAATGCGCATGTCTCGACGGCGGCCCCAAGCCTGGCTTCGCGACGCAGTGATTGTCCCGTAGAAGTTGCAAGGCTCGTCGATGCGATGCTTTGCAAGCAGCCCGACCGTCGCCCATCGCGACCGATCGAAGTGGCAAGCCGCTTAGAAATGCACACCGCCAACGCCGATCTGCAAGCCTTGGCCGCACGCGCAGCAGATCTGGTTCCGTCAGCGCAGGCCGAAGCGGCACCGCAGATCACAACGGCCGCTCGACCGCAGCCACTACCCTGGATACGGCGTAAGATCCCGGTGACCATCGCGATTGCGTCGGGTCTGCTTGGTTTTTTCGGCGGACTGGCACTGGGGATCATCATCACGATCACCCGTCCCGACGGCTCCAAAGTCGTCGTCACCGCGCCCGAGGGGAGCGACGTCGATATACGCAGTGCGGAGGCGACATCGACAAATTCGCCCGCATCAGTGAAAGCGAGCGAACCGCCGGTCGTTCGCTCCACGCAGCAGATGTTATCGGATTACTTGAAGCGGTCTGAAGGCTACTGGCGAGTCCTAGGAGACAGGCAGGCCAACACGCCGTCCGATAACGGCATCAGTCACGTTGTTATAAGCAGCGGACGCCTTCATTTGCTGCAAGACGGCAACTTGGTTGCCTCGGGCCGTTTCGAGCCAGGACAAGCAGCTGCAAATTTTGTCTCGGCGGGGCAATTCACCTTTCATGACGAAATCGGTGGAGTGTCTGTGGTGGGCGAGTTCGACTATGCCGATGGCGACCCATTCGGGGCCGACCCGCGGCTGCGATTTAAAGAATTTGAAAACTTGGCGATCGTCCCGACCAGCCGCCTGAACAATTATTCGCTGGTTCTTCCGACGACGTTGAATTTGTCGAGATTATCCGTATCGGCAGCTGCTGCGATCGAGGCGGTATTGCGAGAGCAACGGACGACTGCGAAACGCGGAGTCAACGGCAGTGCATCGAGATCGCAACTTTCCGAGACGAAAGACGACAGCACGCTCAAGCTTTTGCAGGGAGTTTGGTCGTACGAACCGACTCCTGCGGAGCTGTCGGCACCACCGGTTCCGGCCGTGCTCGCCTTCCAGGACGACCGCTTCTTTCTTGCCAGAGCCGATGGTCAACGGCTTTTTCAGGGAAAGATCCAACTGGCGGAACCGAGACGTTCGGGCGAGCCGCAACCTTTGGTATTTACCCTCGACGATATCGGCGTTCGTAACGGCAAGCTGTCGCCCAAACCGGAACCGTTGGCGCTTGTCATGAGCGTACGGTTCCTCCGGGACAACCGGCTGCAGATGACTGAGCATCAAGTTTCCGTTCCCGGTGAGCCGCTCAGCTCCGACATGATTGACCCGAAGTCAGGGCAATTAAGGAAACTGAGACGAATCGGCGACATGCCGCGAGATGCCGTGGAGCTTGCCGCACTGCAGGCCGGCCAGCCGCCCCAACTCGCTCAAGCGGTTGAGTACGTTTGGGTATTGCTCCAGGCATCCGGCGACGGCCCCGAGGCCGACGCAGCGGCGCTCAAGATTCGCGATGCGGCCTATCGGACCCAGACGCAGGACAACCTGAGGCAGGTCGGGATTGCGATGCACAACTTCCATGATACCTACCGGAAACTCCCCGGTTCGAGCAACGTTCGCGAAGGCGGACTGCGTCCCAGTAGCGGTGAAATCCATCCGTTTAGCTGGCGAGTTGCGATCCTGCCGTTTGTTGAAAACTCGGAGCTCTTTGAGGCGTACCGTTTCGACCAGCCCTGGGACGGACCGGACAATATCAAGCTGTTGGAGCGGATGCCGGACGTCTATCGCAGCCCGTTTGCCGATGCGGAGTTTATCGAAGTGCCCGAGGGACACACGCTGTACCAGGGACTGGTTGGGCCGCAGACGGCGCTCGGTCCGAACGACGGCCAAGGATTCGAAACATTCACCGACGGGATCGTAAATACGCTGTTGATCGTTGAATCAATGGCTGCGGTGCCGTGGACGAAACCCGATGACATTCCGTATCAGTCCGCGGAAGACGCCCGCCGCATCCGACGAATCTCGGGGCATCCGCTGAGCTTCGTCACGGCCGATGGAACGCCACGCTTGATGGACCCGGTCGATTACGATCGGTTGGCCAAGCTGATCACTCGCGATGGGGGCGAACCGGTCGAGCCCTAGACCGGCAGGCGTCCTCTCAGCATCGATTTCGGGAGGTGGTCCGATTCGGGGTGGTTGGCCAGGC
>RECD01000185.1 GCA_007694185.1 Planctomycetaceae bacterium | reverse complement strand
CTCACGGCGAAGTCTCTCGCTCCGATTTCACTCGCTCCGAGGTCACTCGATCACAAAGCCGGGCGAAGCCGGTTGAACGACGATCGGGTCATCGTCGCTGTCCAAACCGAGCGCGAGCGCCGCGGCCAAACCGGCGAGACCGAGCAGCCCGCCGCCACCGAAACCGCCCCCTCCGCCACCAGCACCGCCACCGCCGAATCCGGAACCGGGGCCGCCGAAGCCGCCACCGACCATCGGCGGTCCGGTGAATCCGATGTCTTCAACAAACTCCGCTTCGTCTTCCTCAATGAACTGGTCGAACGGAAACAAAGCTGGCGGGATCGGGATGATCGGCAGGATCAAGCCGTTAGCGATGTCAGAAATCACACCGCCGGCTCCGCCCTGGAGGACCGTCGTCGTGGTCAACGTTTCGGTGGCATCAGTCGCCGAAGCAACCGTCCGGCTCGAGCCATCGGTCGAGGCAAAATCAGAATCCGTCGGATCACCCGATTGTGGGCCCAAGACTTCGAACGCGAAGGCGGTGTATCCGGCTGGACCGATGGCGATCAATCCGTGAGGACCGGGCCGCAAACCGCCGACCGCGATCCGACCTCTGGAATCGGTGATCGCTCGGGCGATCAATCGGCCGTCACGGTGAATCAAGACGTTGGTCCCGCCCACCCGCTTCGACCCGCTGGCACTCGGCAGCAGCAACGAAAACAGTTGCCCACGCACCATGCCGCTAGCGCCGATGCGGACGTGATAATTGCGGGACGCGACTACCGTGCCGGAGGAGATCAAGTCGTTGTCGATGTCGAACATCGGATCGCCGTTGGTCGGCGGCATGAACTTCGAAATCGCTCGGCCGATCGCACCCGGTTGGAGTTCAAAGATCGGCACCGGGATCGGAGTCGTCCGAGTCGGCACATCGCCATCAGCCCACTCACGAACCACAAACGGGATAGCGGCATGGAAATTGGGACGCCCGACGATCAACGCGTGCAAACCGGGGCTGGCTTCGAACGTGATCAGCCCGTTGGAATCGGGGGTCAACCGCCGTGTTTGGCCTGTGGGCCGAACCAGCGTTACCATCGAGTTCGCTTCGGGAGACAGCGATTCGCCAGATGCGTCGACCAGTTGCAATCTCGCCATCCGGTTCGCTTCGGAAACGTGTACCACGTCCGTGTCAAACAAAACGTCGTACAAGCCGTTGGTTTCAACTACCTCCGCCGTTTCCGCTTCCGGTGGTGCGGGCAACGCTTCCTGTGCCCTGCCCAGATTGCTGAAGCCGACCAGGAACGCCAACCCGAGCAGCGTGATGCCGTTGATTCGATGTGAATGTTGCATGGTGACTACCGTCGTGGCTGAGAGTGGATAATTGGCGCAAAGCGGGTAAGCCGTTCCGCCTGCTTCCATAGGATACCGTCCCGCAAGGCTCAAATCATCTCTGCACCCATGAATTCCGGCAAAAGTTGCCGACTTTTTCAAACGCGGCGCGGGATCGACGCGATGCAGGAACCCGCAACGAAGTCGAAAGAAGAGGTCGACTTCGGGTATCGCCGCCCCTTTCGCGAACGTCCATCCGCAGGACAAGCCGATCGCGCCCAGTCAAGTTGCGAGCCATGCATGCAGGACAGTTGGGCAGGCATGCGGGCGAACCGGACGCGAACCAGCCAATCGCGACGCAACCCGAGCGGCTGACTGGTCAATGGTGCTTCGCAAAGAAATCCGAGCGTATCGCCGGTTGGCTTAGGTCGCGATCGGCAAGCGGCTCCACCAAGAGAGCTGGGCAGCTCGACCAACTCACCACTTGCCAACCGATCGCGGCGAAATTCCGCCTGGAGATTCCGCCTGTGATTCACTCGCTCGGGGAACGACCCGCGCACGACGCTCAATCGGCAAGCAACGAGGCTCGGGACCAGGCGGGCCCTTAGATCACTCGACCACAATGGGGAAAACGACCGTCGCGGGATCGGGAATCGGGTCGTCATCGTCATTGGCAAGCGCGATCGCCGCAGCCAGACCGGCCAACCCGAGCAGCCCGCCAGCGCCAAAACCGCCGGCACCACCTCCGCCTCCGGCCATCCCGCCACCACTCGAGCAACTGCTGGCGCAACCGCCACAGCCACCACAGAGGTCGCAGGTCTCTTCGAAGAAATGCTCCTCATTCAAGCAGGACAAGCAGTCATCGGAGCCGCCATACATTTCGCTCGGTACCCACTGCGGCGGGATCGGCGTCACCGGCAGGATATCGCCAGCAGAAACGGCGTTGATCAGCGTTTCGACGTAATTGGAATTCGCGCGAGCCGCCGTTAAGGTGAACGAATCGCCGGAATCCACACCATCGGTGCCCGCGGTGAGCGAATCCTCCGGAGCGGCGATCGCTTCAAAACCGAAGGCCGCGTAGCCGACCGTACCGGCCGCGATCAGGCCATAGGTGCCTTCTTCCAGATTCGGGATCTCGAAACGCCCGGAGCCGTCGACCAAAGCCCGAGCGACAAGCGTGCCGTCGCGATGGATCAGGATGTTGGTCCCACCTACCTTGCGGTTGAACACTTCCTGAGTCAGCAACGGAAAGAGCTGGCCTTGCAAGATGCCGCCCGGTGCCAAGTTCACCCGATACGAACGCGACGAAATGATCTTGCCAGTGTGAATCAACGGATGATCGAGCAACTGCTCAACCGGGCGATTCGAAAGCGGGGGCAAAAACGAATTGCTCGCTCGGCTGACGCGGCTCATCGCTAAGTCGAACGTCGGCACGGTAATCCGGGCAGGCAAAGCTCCCGCAGTCGCGCCCACTTCCGCCCCGGAACGGACCACGAACGGGACCGCGGCATGCCCTGATGGGCTCAAGAAAAAGGCAGCGTGCAAACCCGCGTCAGCCTCGAACGCGACCTTGCCCTCGCTACTCACCGCCAACTTGTTCGATGTGCCGTCCGGCTTGACCACGATGACCGATCCCGCATCCGAGCCTTCAGAAATATGCTCCGGCAGCCCGGTTAACAGGACTTCAACCCGCGGGCTCGTTTCGGTAGCCATCACCGTCGCTTGGTCGATCAGCACGGCCGGTGTCCAACTCGCCGGATCCAACAGGAACGCCGAATCGTCCGCCGAAAAAGCGGCCGGGGTCGGCAATTCCCCCTCGTTTCCGCGAACGATGTCACGATCCGACCCAGCGATTTGCAGCACGGCTGCGAATCCGAGAGCGAAACCGATACGTGGAAAACCCATGGAAAACTCCGACAACAACACGCGCCCCGAACCGTCGGCACCTACTTGAAACCAACGAATGCATCCGCCTAAGTATAATCGCCAAACTGCGCAGGCTAGCCAAGCTGTCAGCAATTTTTCCGGTTTTTCCAGTTAACGGGATCGATCCGGGGTGGCAACTTTCGTGGACTCAGCCTGTACTAGGGCTGTCGCCGGTACCGGTCGCCATGCGATTGCGGGCGGCCGCTGAAAATGGCGTTTTCAGCTTGTCCTGATCTCCCGCCGGACGACCTGCGGCAGGCGACTAGTGGCTGGCGACTAGTGGCTGGCGGCTGGTGGCTGGTGGCTGGTCGCGGATAGTAAGGGCAGCGTTTCGGAACGGTTCAGACGGGAACAACCCTTTGTCGGAAGAATCGAAAGCGGGCGGGTTGCCTGCCGAGACGCCGCCGAACTTCGCCGAGGCGTTCGTCGTCTGGTGCCGGATCGCGCTGCTCAGCTTCGGCGGGCCGGCTGGCCAAATCGCCGTGATGCACCGCATCGTCGTCGAAGAAAAGAAGTGGCTCAGCGAACGCCGTTTCCTCCATGCGCTCAATTATTGCATGCTGTTGCCCGGCCCGGAAGCTCAGCAATTGACGATCTACATCGGCTGGTTGATGCACCGCACGATCGGGGGGCTCGTCGCCGGTACCCTCTTCGTCCTGCCGGGCTTCGTCAGTATCCTGGGGCTCAGCATCCTCTACACCAGCTACCAAGACGTGGGGCTGGTCCAAGGCGTCTTCTATGGGCTGAAGCCGGGCGTGATCGCGATCGTGGTCCAGGCCGTGATGCGGCTGGGCGGCCGGGCTCTCGCGACCCGCTCGATGGTCGCCGTCGCGGGCTTGGCGTTCGTCGCGATCTTCTTTTTCCAAGTCCCCTTCCCGCTGATCATCCTCGCCGCCGCTGCCTTCGGGCTGGTCGGCCAACGGCTCGGCTTGCCGATCGGGGCCGTACCGGATGATGCCGCTGAGCAGGCCAACTCGGGCGAGGAGCCAGACTTCGGTGAGCAGGGCGAACCGGACACGGACTCGGACTCGGAAGCAGAAACCGCCGTATTGACTCGCAAACCGGCGGGCTGGCGAAGGACACTCGGCGTGCTCGTGATCGGTTTGTTGGTTTGGTGGTTGCCGGTCGCGGCGGTGGTCGCGGTCAGCGGCCCGGAGAGCGTTTATTCGCAGCAGGCGTTGTTCTTCAGCAAGGTAGCCGTGGTCACCTTCGGCGGTGCCTACGCCGTCTTGGCCTACATCGCCCAGGAAGGGGTCGACACGTTCGAGTGGCTGCGGCCGGGCGAGATGCTCGACGGACTCGGGATGGCCGAAACGACGCCCGGGCCGCTGATCCAAGTGGTCCAATTCGTCGGCTTCATGGGGGCCTACCGCAACCCCGGCGATTGGTCGCCGATGGTGTCCGGGATCTTCGGCTCGCTGATCACGACCTGGGTGACCTTCGCCCCCTGCTACCTCTGGATCTTCCTCGGCGCCCCGCACATCGAACGGCTCCACGGCCGCCACGGGCTAACGGCGGCGCTGTCGACGATCACCGCCGCCGTCGTCGGCGTCGTCTTGAACCTGTCGCTCTGGTTCGCCCTGCATACCCTGTTCGGGGTCGTTCACGCCCGGAGCTTCGGCGGCGATCACCTCGGCGGAAAAGTTTCCATCCCCGAGTGGTCGTCGCTCGACCCGGTGGCGGCCTTGATCACCGCCATCTCGTTGCTGGCGATCTTCCGGTTCCGCCTCGGCATGCTGACGACGCTGGCGATCGCCGCCGCACTCGGCCTGGCCTGGCAAACCCTCGCCGGCGGCTGATGCCGTGCCCGCTGCGACATTGCTGCGGAGCGACATTGCTGCGGATCAGCCGACCAGTTCCGGCGTGATCATGGTCGACAATTGATCGCAGTAGAGCTTCAGAAAATCCTGCGTTCCCGTGTCGCCGAAATGCCGCGGGTCGCACCGCATCGAAACGGCCATGCCGCGACCGTAGGAGCTGACCGAAACCGAAGCGTGGGTCAACGACCGCAGCGGCGGCACGCCGGTGATCTTTTCCAGCGTCAGTTCACCGAGCCGCACTTTGCCACCCGAACGAGGCAAGCGCCCGGTGAATCGGCGAGCCGGGTCGCCGGCGTTCGACAACACCGCGGTGGCAAAGCAGCGGTTCCCTTTCAGTAGCCAGCGGGTCAATCGCGGCGTGTTCATCGCGCCGGTGATCGCTTTCGCATAATCGTGCTGCGGCGTGCCGCTCTTGATCTTCGACGTCTCACCTCGGATCTTTTCCAGCAACCCATCGGATTTCCACTCCGATGCCCGGCAGGTGACGAAGGTGTAAGCGGTCATGTTGGCGGCCGGCATGGCGAAATCGTTGCCGTCACGCATGTCCGCCGGCACCAGAACTCGGACGGCGTTGCCCGGCGGTTTCGGTCCCGATCCCGCAGCGTTCCAGATCCCGATCGCCCGGAAGAGCTGCCACAGCAACAAATCGTTCAACATCACACCGCGTGCCGTCGCCAGGTCCCTCAACCGCTTGTGCGCGGCGGCGTCGAACCACTGGGTCTGCAGGTTCGGTTGGCGATTCGGCAACGGACGATCCGCAGGGCACTTCAGCGGCGAAATCCGCTCGGTGTTCATCCGCCACAATTCCTTCAGCGATTCACGCCACAATTCCCAATTGTCCGCCGGCCCATCGCAACCGAGCATTTTGTTGCGGCGACTCCGCAACGTCCGCGCATCGATCTCACCGAACTCGCACTGCTCCCCCACTCCCGGCAGCCGCTGCCCATAAGCAACCAGCCAATCGCCGATGAACCGATATGCTCCCGTCCCGTCCGTCGCGGCGTGATGAAGCTGCAGCGTCAAGCGGGTCCCCTCCGCGGTCGGTCGCCCCCAGATCCGCAAACCCGGTCCGCTGCGGATGTCCAACGGCTCCTCAATCAACGGCTCGTTCTCGTCCAACCAAACGACTTCGGGATAGCCGTCGGAAATCGGGACCCAGCAGAGCCGATTCGCCTTGGCCCGCTCGATCTTGGCGATCAACAGCGGATGGCGACCCAAGGCGGTGATCAGCGCATCAGCCAACAAGCCACGGTCGATCGGGCCCGAGAAATCGAGCTCGATGTAGGAGACCATCGGGTAATCCGGCCGATCGTCGTTGTGAAACAGCCAGTCGATGGGCGGCAAGTGGAGCGGAAAAAGTCGCTTTTCCGTCGTCGCGATCTGAAGCATGAAAGGAAAATCCTAACTTTGGCGATGCTTGCCTGAGCATGAACCGGCAGAGCCCCTGACGGCGCCCGAGACCGCGTGGACAACCACGCCCCCCCCACCTGAAGCTCTCGACCGGAGGCACCCGGACGGAAGCTCTCCAGCGGCGACTTGCGGTCAGCGATGCCCATCCCCAAAAGAAAGCCATCCCCAAAGGACGGTTCTGCCCAGGATGAAATCGGAAAGCCATCGGGACAACTTCAGCTTACTTCGTGTTTCAAAAACGTCTCAGAAAATCGCTCTCAGTAACGCAGCAAAGCTAGGCCAACCGGACCGATTGGAACGAATGTAGCGCAGAAACGGGCACCCGCCCCCCTCCGGAAGGTGCCACCCACTTTCTGTTTGCGTTCCCCCGAGAGTTCTGCTCTAATT
>RECD01000050.1 GCA_007694185.1 Planctomycetaceae bacterium | reverse complement strand
GTGTCCGGAACCTTTTGCGAGGAACTCGCCCTTCGGGTGCTTTGCACAAAAGGTTCCGGACACTTTTTTGACGCTCATTGCCTACCCATCCTCACGGTCGCTTGTAGAAACGCTACAACACGAACGGGGGTTGTCAAACAACCCACCGAGTTTGCTGACGCTGCGGTGAATCCGGACTCCGTCGGTCCTCAGCCAACGGCATCGACTTGCCCTTCTGCCGACCAGCCACCCGATATCCGGTACACCCCCTGCGAGCCCAACAATTTGAGCCACAAGCGGTTTTCGCATCGTCAAATCGCCGGCGGCAACAAACGCTCGCGCCGTCCCGAAGCAGACCTTCCGGCCCCACTCGGACGATCGGATAGATCGGCAGCGGACGCGGGCGGCCTACAACCGATCGCTTTGCCCCGCACAATCGACGAAACCCCGATCATCCCGGAAATCCGGCAACAGATCGAACGGGCGCGCGACCGGATCCAGACGTTTCAGGACCGCTGGGACCAACCCCAAATCGAGCAGTTCGTGGCGAGCGATTTCGAATTGGTGTTCCAGACATTGACCTGGATCGTCGAACAGCGACTGCCGATCGGTAATCGCATGCTCGAATGGGGCTGCGGCTTCGCCGTCGTCGCCGCACTAGCCGCACGCTTGGGGTTGGACGCCACCGGCATCGAAGCCGAACAGAGGTTGCTCAAGGAAGCCGAACAAACCTGCCAAGATTTCGATGTTCCCGTCGACTTGGTCTGGGGCAATTTCCTGCCGCCCGGTGCGGAGCGACTCTCGCACAACCCCGACTTTCCTTCCCTCGGCCACGCCGTCCCCTGCGGGTACGAAACGATCGGCGCCGATTTAGACGACTTCGCCCTCGTCTTCGGCTACCCCTGGCCCGGCGAATGGGTCTTCCACGAACGAGTCTTCGCCCGCTACGCCGCTCCTGGGGCGCTCCTGGTGCTGTTTTACGGACCGAACGACGTGCGGGCTTTTCGTAAGTCGCTGGTTCGCTAGTTACGAATGACCGCCATCCATCCATATCCCAAAGGGATTAAAGCATTAGCCGGCGGTCGAGCACAGCGAAAACCGCCGGAACACAAAACGCCCACCACCGCCACCGACCCCGAAGGGGTCGCAGACATCGGTCGACGGTCGGTCTCTGCGACCCCTTCGGGGGCGAAATCTTCGTTTTTTCTTCGATCACCGGGTGCGCTGCGCGACCCGCGGCTACACGCTGCAATCCCTCCTGGAAAAGAAGTGGCAGAGCTCTCGCCCGCAGAGCCCGTTCCGCAGAGGGCGTTTCCCGACAATGCCATTTGTACCGGACACTGATGAACCGCTCACTGCTTACCGTGATCACTGCTGCAACGCGTACAGGATCAGGTTGATCGCGATCTTCGAAGCATCGGTCGTGTCGTAACCGGGGCACTGGATCGAATTGGGGCTTTCCAACGCACAGCTCAAGTCGAGCGGCGAAAAGAAGACGGCCGCAACCGAATCGACCTCCGCAGTCTCGATCGGCGGTCCCCCGCGTCGACGCCCGACCTCGGCCATCCCATCGCCGGCGGGCGTCCGAATGGTGACGCTGCGGATGTCGAACCCGCCAAAGCTAGCGGTGAACGCGGGGTGATCTCCCGGCAACGGCCGCAGCGGGCTGTCGGGCAGGATCGTCGCGATCTCGCGCCGAAAGGCGATCGCAAAGGCCGGGTTGCCGCAGATCGCATCGGCTAGGATCACCCCGCCCCGCTGCAGGAACGTACGCAGTTCTTCCCGTTGCTGACGATCCCAACTGAACTCTCCGCGGCCGTGGATCCAAAGGATCGGATAATCGGCCAACGCCTCCGCTTCGATCGGCAATTCCTGCGTCGACGCCTGAATGCGGACCGCGATCCGTTCCGCCGCGATCGCCGCCAGGTTGGGCAACGCCCGCTGGGCTTCGCGAGCCCCCGCGTCGACCGCCAACCTGCCCAATTCGATCACGCCTCGAAGGGACGTTTCTTCGATCGGTTCGGGACGGACGACAAGGCGGCCATCGAGCTTGTCGCGGAGTTCTCGGCCGGTGGCGTACGCGATGACGTTCTGCCCCAGCCGCGAGGCCATTTCGATCGAGTCGGCTGCCGCGCCCGCGATCTGCCCACGGGCCTGCCCCGCGACCCGCCCCCGCCCCGTCGGGTCGCTCAATTCCCAGCGGCAGGAAAGGCTTAGGGGCGAGTAAAAGATCGCGGTCCGGCAACAGGCCTGAACCCCTTGGAGCTGATAGTCCGCCGCGATCCGATCCGGCTTCACGTCGGCTTCCGCGAAGTAAACCGGGTGCGTCGGCGGCAACGGCCCCAGCGGCGCCGCCGGGTACCATTCCGCACAAACCCGCCGGATGTCAGCTTCGGCCGCCGCCGTGTCACCGCAACCTTCCCCCCCACTCGCCTCGAACAGGATCGTCCCCCCCTGCTCGACGTAATCTTGCAACAACCGGCTTTCCCCCGCCGACCAACCCAGCGGCCCTTCGGCGGTGATCATCAACACGGGCGTCTGCAACAAATCCTCGACCGTGGCCCCCGCCAGCGCGACGGTTTGCCAAGTCAGATCGCGGCCCCAAAACCGTTCCAGCCGTCGCACGAGCTGGCGGCTGGCGTCCGAGTGGCGGTGCCAACGCCCATCGTCCCGATCGGCCTGCTCCCCAAACCGCAGTCGTCCGATCGCGACCTGTCGTTTCCCTTTGGCCAAAAACAGCAGCGCGAACGAGGTGGTCACATTGCGGTCCTCTTCACCGAAACCGCTGCCCGCCCAAAATCCTTGAAACCCGTCTTGCAGTTGCAGCAACCGCTCCGCCCCTTCGCGGTACCAGTCGTGGCCGCCGATGAACCGCCGACCGGTCATCCGCCCGACCCGCTCGAGCGCATACAGGTAGTAGTAAAACGTCGCCGAACCGGGGCTACCCGGATTGACCCGGACACTGAACCGTTCTCCCAACCAATCCAATCCGGCTTGCACCGGGTCGCGGGCATCAGCAACTCCACCACAGCAGACGATCCGGTCGCCCTGAACGCTCGACCCGGCACCGCTGGAATGCCCCCGGCAGATGATGACCGAGGCGATCCCCGCACAGGTCATGCTGCCCATCGGCGGGCTGCTGGCGGTGTAAGCCCAAGCCCCCGATTCCAATTGCCGCGTCTGCCAATAGGCGTCCGCCGCCCGATAGACGTCGGGGTTGATCGGCACGTCCCGTTCCTCGGCGGCTTGCAAAGCGAGCAACGCGAATTGCGAATTGGACGGGTCGCCGTTGCCACGGTTGCCGCCGTAATTCCAACCTCCCAACCGCCCGTCAAAAATGCCATCCTCACGCATCTGCTCCGATTCCAACCAACGGACGTTGCGGCGAATCCGGACCAGGTCGCCGGGAGCACCGACCTGGCAAAAGACCAAGGTCTGTAACGACACCGCGTAGGTGTCGGTCGGTTCCAGTCGCCGCAGGTAAGCAAGCGCCGAACGGATCGCCGGGTCATCGGCACTGACGCCCGCGGTCAACATCGCCAAGGTGCAGAGCGACGACAGCCCGCCGTTTTGGCCGACGTATTCTTTCCAGCCGCCACGGGCGTTCTGCGTCGAACGCAGGTAAGCGATCCCCCGATCGATCGCTTCCTGGACCGCGACCGCGTCGACCCGATCGCCACCGGCGATCCCGGCAGCCCGCTGGGCAAGCAAGTCGCCCCCGCCGGCCATCACCACCATCCAGATCGTGGCTGACATCCGCAGACAAAACCTTTTACACTCCAACGGCATCAGCCCCTCCCCTTTCGATTCGGCCATGAACGAAAAAACTCCCCCCGCCCCCGGCTCCCAGGTCCCTCCTGGTGGCCAAAGTCCCTCGGGAGCATCCGGCGGAGGATCGCAACCGGCGCCGGGAAAACCCCGCAACGTCGGCGACGTGCTACGCGAGTTCGCCCAGCATCAGCAGACGATGCGAACCGAACTGGCCAAGGTCATCGTCGGCCAGACCGAAGTCATCGAGCAACTGTTGGCGGCGATTTTCACCCGCGGGCACTGCTTGCTGGAAGGCGTCCCAGGACTAGCCAAGACGCTGTTGGTCAGCACCCTCGCCGATATCCTCGACGTCTCCTTCAAACGGATCCAGTTTACCCCGGACCTGATGCCTTCGGATATCACCGGAACCCAAGTGCTGGAAGAAGACGAGCACGGACGACGCAGCTTCCGCTTCGTCGAAGGCCCGATTTTCGCCAACGTGCTGCTGGCGGACGAGATCAACCGCACGCCGCCTAAAACCCAAGCCGCCCTGCTGGAGGCGATGCAGGAACGCCAGGTGACGGTCGGACGCGAGACCTATCGCTTGCCTGACCCGTTCTTCACAATCGCGACCCAAAACCCGATCGAGCAGGAAGGGACCTACCCGCTCCCCGAAGCCCAGCTCGACCGCTTCATGTTCAACATCAAGGTCGACTACCCGTCGGCCGAAGAGGAAGAACGGATCCTGACGGTCACGACCCGGGGCGAAGCGGAAACGCCGAACAAGGTGCTGTCGGGCCGGGCGATCGTGAACGTTCAGAAATTGGTGCAAAGCGTCGCGGTCAGCCCCTTCGTGATCCGCTACGCCGCCCGCCTGGTCCGAGCGACCCGGCCGCGAGACGATTCGGCGCCGCAGTACATCCGCGATCTGATCGATTGGGGCGCCGGGCCCCGTGCCGGCCAAAACCTGATCGCTGGCGCCAAGGCACTCGCCGCGATGGACGGGCGGTTCGCGGTCGACCCGGCCGACGTGCGGCGGATCGCCATCCCCGTCCTGCGGCACCGCATCGCGGCTAACTTCCAAGCCCAAGCCGAGGGGATGACGACCGACGACATCGTCACCCGCCTGCTGGGAGACATTCCCGTCCCGAAACCGGAAAAGCTCGAATCATGAACGACTCCCGCGTCGCCATGCGATGGGTCTGGATCGGCGTGATCGCGCTGATCCTGCTCCGCCAAGACCACTGGTTCTGGGACGACCCGACTCTCGTGCTCGGTCTGCTCCCGATCGGTTTGGCTTGGCAGGTTTTGATCTCGATCGGTGCCGCCGCCCTGTGGCTCGCCGCCATCCGCTACGCCTGGCCGACCGACCGCGAGCTGATGGGGAACCCAATCCCCGCACCCCATCCCGCTGCCGATCCCGCAACCCCGGCTGCTACTGCCTTGGCTGACAGTAACTTGGCCGACCGCTCCGAACCGGCCGACGTTCCCGCGACTTCCCCCGAGAAGGTTTGATGCTGAATCATCCCGGCTTGCCCCAATTGTTGGTGATTCTGGCCTACCTCAGCCTGCTGCTGGGGTTAGCCGTATTCAGCAGCTTGCGGCTGAAGCGGACCCGCGAGGACTACCAGCTCGCCAGCCACACGATCGGACCGGTACTGCTGTTGCTCAGCCTCTTCGGGACGACGATGACCGGGTTCGCCCTGGTCGGCAGCAGCGGCGAGGCGTTCCGCGAGGGCATCGGCGTCTACGGGTTGCTGGCCAGCAGCAGCGGGATCATCCATTCCCTCTGCTTCTTCACCATCGGGCTCCGCGTCTGGGGGCTCGCGAAACGCAACGGCTACGCGACCCAGATCGCCTTTTTCCGCGATCGGCTCGACAGCGACCGGATCGGCTTGCTGCTGTTTCCCGTGCTCGTCGGTTTGTCGATCCCCTACGTGCTGGTCGGCATCATCAGCGCCGGTGGGTTCGTCCAACAATTGACCGCCGGTTTGTGGATCGACGGGCCGCTCGGTTTCGCCACCCCCGGCCCGAACCAAGGTGGTGTCCCACGCTGGCTGGGTGCCGGGACGATTTGTGGCGTCGTGCTGATCTACGTCTTTTTCGGCGGCATGCGCGGCACCGCCTGGGCCAACGCCCTGCAAACGTTGGTCTTCATGAGCCTCGGTATGGTCACCTTCGTCGTCATCGCCAACCGGTTGGGTGGACAAGCCGATCTCGTTTCCAACCTGCAACGGCTCGCCGCGGAACTTCCCGAATCGGCGTCGACACGGGTCGGGATGAGCCGCTCGGCGTTCTTCATGTACCTACTGATCCCGCTCTCCGTCGGCATGTTCCCGCACGTCTTCCAGCACTGGTTGACCGCCCGCAGCGCCGCGACCTTCAAATTGCCGATCGTCGCCCACCCGATCTTCATCCTGATCGTCTGGTTGCCATGCGTCCTGTTGGGAGTCTGGGCGACGACCCCGCTGTTGGCCGAAGCCGTCGAATCGGTTTGGATGGCCCGCGGGCTGGACGGCCCGCCACCGGCCATCCCCGGCAACCCGAATTACATCCTCCCCTTCATGGTCAAAACGTTGACCCCGCCGCTGCTCGGCGGCTTCCTCGCCGCCGGCATCCTGGCGGCGATCATGTCGTCGTTGGACAGCCAATTCCTCTGCTTGGGGACGATTTTTAATAACGACATCGTGATGCATTACCGTGGCGAGGATCGGGTCAGCCAATCGCAACAGGTCGTCTGGACCCGCGGCTTCGTGATCGGGATCGTCTCGATCTGCTACGCGATCTACCTGTTGACCGAAGCCAACGCGGCGAGCGTCTTCGCGCTGGGGATCTGGTGTTTCAGCGGCTTCACCGCGCTCTTCCCGATCGTCTTCGCGGCGGTCTACTGGCGAAAACTCAGCAAAGCGGGGGCGTACAGCGGCTTATCGGCCGCGGTCATCAGTTGGCTGGTCCTGTTCTACTTCGCCTGGACTGGCGACCAGAATCTCGGCAGCTTCGTCGTCAACCTGCCGCTGGGAGGCGATCAAGTCCTCGCACTCACCCCCGTCGTGGTGATGTTCGCCAGTTCCCTGCTAACCACCGTCGGCGTCTCCCTAATCACCCCGCCCCCCGGCCCAGAAAC
>RECD01000093.1 GCA_007694185.1 Planctomycetaceae bacterium | reverse complement strand
AAAAAACAGACAGTTATTTTCCGCACGATGCTATCATGACCCGCTGATTCAGCCCCCCGGGAAACGACAGGAACTTCGCCATGGACAGCCGCTGGAACCGACGACAGTACATGACGAGCTGTCTGGTCGGCTCGGCCGCCGGGTTGCTGGCCGCTTCCGGCGAACCGGCGTGGGCGCGAGCCCCAGTCGCCCGCTCGGGCCAAGCTCGCTTTCGGCCGGCGATCGCCGCCTATTCGTTCCGGAAGTACTTTCCGGTGTTCCGCGGGCGGGAACAGCAGCCTGCGGCGGACGGGCCGCCGATGGAGCTGTTTTCGTTCATCGATTACTGCGGGCGTCATCGTTGCGACGCCGAATTGACCGCCTACTTCTTCCCGCCCGACGCGGGTGACGACCTGCTGCTGAAGCTCAAGGCGCACGCTTTCACTCGTGGGACGGTCCTGTCCGGCACGGCGATCGGCAACGACTTCACCGTCCCCGCCGGCGAGGCGCTCGAAGCCCAGATCGCGGACGCCCAAGAATGGATTCGGAAGTCGGCGATCCTCGGTGCGCCGCACCTACGGATTTTTGCCGGGACCGCGAAGCAGTTGGGCGATTCTGCTGAAAAGATGGCGGCGGTTTGTGAGGCGGTGAACCGCTGCGCCGAGACGGCCGCCCGCGAAGGGGTCTTTCTGGGGATCGAGAATCACGGCGGGATCGGCTCGGACCAATTGCTCCAAATCATCGACCGTGTCGAAAGCAACTGGGTCGGGATCAACCTCGACACCGGCAACTTCGTTAGCGACGACCCCTACGATGACATCCGCCGCTGCGCCCCGTTCGCGGTCAACGTCCAGTTGAAGCCGCATGTGAAGAACGCCGACGGATCGCACCGCGAAGCCGATTTTGAGCGGATCGCGGGGATCTTGAAGGACGCCAAGTACCAGGGTTACATCGCCTTGGAATACGAAGACGAAGCCCCGTACGAACGGATCCCCGGGTTGCTGAACCGGATGCGCTCGGCGTTCGACATGTGAGGCCCATGGGTCTGTCTTCTGAACCGCTCCAGCACAGCACCGAGTTCCGGCACGGCTTGATTCGGATCACCGCGAGTTCGTCGCGGGTATCGGTCGGCGACCCGTTCGCCTGCGCGGCCGCTTGTATCGAGCGGATCGAGTCGGCGGCCGATGCGGACATCCTGCTGCTGCCCGAACTCGCGATCGGCGGCTACACCTCAGCTGACCTGTTCCCCACCGCGGGCCACCGCGACGGTGTCGAGCAGGCGGTCGACGCGATTCTTGATTCGACTCGGGGCCAACGGCCGCTGGTCGTGGTCGGTGCGCCCTTGGTCGTCGAAGGGGCGCTGATGAATTGCGCCCTGGTGATCCACGACGGCGATCTTGTCGGGATCGTCCCGAAGCAGTACCTGCCGAATTACCGCGAATTCTACGAGGCCCGCCATTTCCGGCCGGCTGACGGGAGCGAACCGGGGGAAATCGATTGGCTCGGGCGGGGCGACATCCCCTTCGGCGTCGACTTGCTGTTCGAACTCCGCGACGCCGTGATCGGGATCGAACTCTGCGAAGACCTCTGGGTACCGATCCCCCCCAGCAGCCTGCAGGCCTTGGCCGGTGCGAACGTGCTGCTGAATTTGTCGGCCAGCAACGAGACGATCATGAAGTCGGCGTGGCGGCGGGAACTGGTACTCAGCCAATCGGGACGCTGCCTCGCCGCCTACGCCTACGCGTCCGCTGGGCCGAGTGAATCGACGACCGACTTGGTATTCGGCGGCCACTGTCTGATCGCGGAAAACGGCGTGATGTTGGGCGAATCGCGTCACGTCGGTGACGGCGACGCGCCGCTACCGGAGGTGACCGCGATCACCGCCGACGTCGACTTGCAGCGTTTGGTGCATGACCGGTTGATGACGACGACGTTCGCCCAGGGGCGCCGGTTGGTCGATCGCAGCTATCGCCGCGTCGGCGTCGTCCCGCCTGACGCGGCGTTGCCCAAGGGGCCGCCGCTGCGAAGGATCGAGCCTCGGCCGTTCGTGCCGCAAGACCCCGCGACGCTCGATCGGCGGTGCGCCGAAATCCTGGCGATCCAATCGGCCGGTTTGGCCAAGCGGGTTTCGCGGCTGAACGAATCGGCGCCGCTGGTGATCGGGATTTCGGGCGGGCTCGACAGCACCCTGGCGGGGCTCGTCGCCGCGAGGACCTGTGACGACCGAGGCTGGCCGCGTTCGCGGGTGTTGGCGCTCACCTTGCCCGGATTGGGAACGACCGATCAGACCTTGCGGAACGCCGAACGGCTGATCGAACTGCTCGGGATGACCCATCGTCAGATCGACATCCGGACGCTGTCGCTGGATACCTTCCGGTTGCTCGACCACAGCCCGCTGGGGATCGAACTGGCGGATGGGGAGACGGCCGAAACGCTGCAGCGAAAGTTAGTCGAATCGGCCGACGGTGCGGAGGATTTGGTGCTGGAAAATGTCCAAGCCAGGTTGCGGACGTTCTTGCTGATGAGCCATGGGTTTGTGCTCGGCACGGGAGACCTCAGCGAACAGGCGCTCGGTTGGTGTACCTACAACGCCGACCACATCTCGATGTACAACGTCAACACGTCGATCCCCAAGACGCTCGTCCGGTTTCTCGTTCGTCACGTCGCCGACCGCTGTGGGTCGGACGATTTGGCGGAAGTGCTTCGCGATATCGCTGACACACCGATTTCGCCTGAGCTGCTCCCTCCGGACGCCGGCGGCCGGATCCGGCAAACGACCGAACAGACGCTCGGGCCATACGAGCTACACGATTTTTTCCTCTATCAGTTCATCCGGCACGGCTTCAGCCGTGAAAAAATCCGCTACCTCGCCGGACATGCGAGATTCGAGGAAAACTACCCGCCGGAGTTGATCGACCGCACGCTGGAAACCTTTTTTCGGCGTTTTTTCGCCAACCAATACAAGCGGAGCTGCGTACCGGATGGACCGAAGGTCGGTTCCGTCAGCCTGTCTCCCCGTGGCGATTGGCGAATGCCAAGCGATGCGGACGGGGGCGGGTTTTGACGGACGGCTTTTGAAACAAGACGTCGTTGCGATAAACCGCTCAATCGAAAAACTTTCACCAACTCGCCCCGGTCGCCGCGAGTGGTTAAACTACGAAAAGTTACGATCGTGGCCGTGGCGAGCCGCGCCCGCCCCCCATCCTTCCCGCAGACGACCAAGAAGAGACATCTATGAGCGTATGGCTCGGCAACCCTGAAAAATCTTCCCTGCGACCCATCGTTTGCTGTCTGGCTTTGGCGGCGATCACCTCGATCTTTGTCGACGTGTCGGTTGCCACTTCTGCGGAACCGCCGCGGGATTGGGCTCATTGGCGTGGCCCGACGCTGAACGGTCATGCCCACATGACCGACCTGCCGGAAACCTGGTCGCCGCGGGGTGAAAACCTGCTGTGGCGGATGGAGGAGTATGCCACGCGGTCGTCACCCGTCACGATGAACGGGCGGATGTACGTGATCGGCCGTGCTTTCCCGGAAACGACTCAGGAAGGGGAAAAGACGATCTGTTTCGACCCCAAGACGGGCGATTTGATTTGGGAATCGATCCACAACGTGTTTCTCAGCGACGTGCCGGCCGAACGGGTCGGCTGGTCGAGCCCCGTGGCCGATCCGGAAACGGACCGCGTCTACAAACTCGGCGTCGGCGCCCTGTTGCAATGCCTCGAAGGGGCGACCGGCAAGGTGGTGTGGGAACGTTCGTTGCTGGAAGAGCAGGGGATGTTGAGCACCTACGGCGGCCGGACGAATTTTCCGGTGATCTTCGAAGACCTGGTGATCTGCAGCGGTGTCCACACGGGATGGGCCGAAACGGCCCTGCCGGCCCACCGGGTGTTGGCATTCGACAAACGAGACGGGCGGCTGATTTGGTCCTTCAGCACCCGGCCACGTCCCGAAGACACGACCTACAGCACTCCCGTTTTCGCGGTCCTGAACGGCCAGGAAGCGATGGTCTTTGGCGGGGCCGACGGTTCCGTCTATGCCGTCCAACCGCGAACCGGCCGCCTGATTTGGGAATACCGGGCATCGTCGCGGGGGATCAGCACCACGGCGCTCGTCGATGAAAACGGGATCGTTTACTGCGGTCACTCCGAGCAGAACGCGTCCGACCGCACGATCCTCGGCGCGTTGTTCGCTTTCGACGGCAACACGACGGGGGAGATCGCCGAGGAGGACCTGTTGTGGAAGATCCCGGCCTTTGCGGCCGGGCGTTCGGCGCCGCTGAAGATCGACGATCGGCTTTACGCGGTCGACAACAGCGGTCTGCTGCTGGTTCTTGATGCGGCGACCGGCAAAGAGATCGCGCGCCAGAAGATCGGGCGGATCATGTTCGCCTCGCTGCTGTATGGCGATGGCAAGATTTACGCGGCGGAATCGACCGGAAGGATTTATGTGCTGAAGCCGACCGAGAAGGGCGTGGAGACTTTGTCGCAACAACGGCTTAACGACGGCAGCGAGATCTTCGGTTCGCCGATCGCTTATGACGGGCGAATTTACATCCCGACGAACGTCGCGTTGTACTGCATCGGCTCGGCCGAGAATTCGTCCCAGCCGACTCCGTTGCCGGAACCGCAGGTGCCGGATGAAGGAGAAAATCCGACGCAAGTCGCTCACATCCAAGTCGTCCCCGCCGAATGGATGGCGTGGTCGGGTGACAAGACCGAATTGTCGGTGCTCGCTTTCAACGCCCAAGGCAAGTCGTTGGGTGAAGTTGAGGATGCCGAGATCGAGATCAAGGGTGGCGGCGAACTGGCGGACGGCCATTTCGTCACGCCCTCGGTCGATGCCCCGACTGGGGTATACGTCACCGCGAAGCGCGGAGATTTGGAAAGCGTCGCCCGCTTCCGCGTCGTCCCGTCACTCCCATGGTCCTTCGATTTCGAGGACGGCAAGGTTCCGGTGACTTGGACCGGTGCCGCCTACCGGCATCAGCCTGTGGAATTCGAAGACGGCGGTCGCGGTTTGGTCAAGGTCAGCACGATTCCCAAGGGGACGCGAAGCCAATCTTGGATCGGGCCGACCGATTTGAGCAACTACACGGTCCAAGCTGATTTTTTCGCGACCGGGACGAAGGCGGGTGAACCGACCGAGGCGCAGCCCAACATGGGTGTGATCGCCCAGCGATACGCGCTCGATTTGCAAGGGGGCCAGACGCTTCAGATCCGCTCTTGGACGTCCCGATTGGAATTGCGATTTGCCAAGACGATCGATTTCCCATGGGAACCGAAGACTTGGTACACGATCAAGTTCCAGAGCGAAAATGTCCCCGAGGGCGTCACGCTGCGTGGCAAGGTTTGGCCGCGTGATCAGCCGGAACCGCAGGAGTGGTCGATCGAAGCCACCGATCTGACGCCGAACCTGCGTGGCGCCCCTGGCTTGCTCGGTAATTCGACCAATTCGGAATTCTTCATCGACAACGTCACGGTCTTTCAGAACTAATCCGCCTCGCGACCATCCCCCCCCGGCGGCCGATCGGGCCTGCCGATTTTTGACTCTCGCCCCACCGGAAATATGAAACGTCTCGCCAAACTGACCGCACTCTCGCTGTTGATTTCTGCTGCTGCCGGATCGACCGCTCACGCTTTCGATCCGATCGCGGAAACCGCCAAGTTCATCGCGAAGCTGGACGTCGGCAAGAAAGATTGGCCCCAATGGGGCGGTTCCCCGATGCGAAATAACGTGGTCCCGGCGGCGAACATCCCGACCGAGTGGGACATCCGCAGCGGCGAGAACATCCTGTGGTCCGTCCCGTTGGGGTCGGAAACTTATGGCAACCCGGTCGTCGCCAACGGCAAGGTCTACGTCGGCACCAACAACGGGTCGGGCTACGTGTCGCGGTACCCGGACACGGTCGACCTCGGCGTGCTGCTCTGTTTCAACGAAGCGGATGGCAAGTTCTTGTGGCAACACTCGAACGAAAAATTGCCGACCGGCCGCGTTCATGACTGGCCCGACCAGGGTGTCTGTGCGGCGCCGGTCGTCGACGGCAACCGGTTGTGGTACATCACCAACCGCGGCGAAGTCGTCTGCCTCGATACCGAAGGGTTCCACGACGGCAAGAACGACGGGCCGTACACCAGCGAGCCTTATGAAAACCTGGACGAGGCCGACGTCGTCTGGAAGTTCAACATGATGACCCAGCTTGGGGTCAGCCAACACAACATGTGCTCGTGTTCGGTCACCCTTTCCGGCGACCTGCTGTTCGTCTGCACCGGCAACGGCGTCGACGAAGGTCACATCACGCTGCCCCAGGCCGATGCCCCGAGTTTCGTCTGCATGAACCGTCACACCGGCGAAGTCATCTGGACCGACAACAGCCCGGGTGCGAACGTGCTTCACGGCCAATGGTCCAGCCCCGCGTATAGCGAATTGGGCGGGGTCAACCAGGTGATCTTCGGAGGCGGTGACGGGTGGCTGTATTCGTTCCTTGCCGAAGGCGAAAACGGCGACGCGAAGCTGCTGTGGAAGTTCGACTGCAACCCCAAAGGTTCGTTTTACGCGCTCAACCGGGCCACCCGGAATCACATCATCGCCACCCCGGTGATTTATGACGGGCTGGTTTATGTCGGCGTCGGCGAAGACCCGGAACACGGCGAAGGGGAAGGCCACCTGTGGTGCATCGACCCGACCAAGCGGGGCGACGTCAGCCCCACGTTGGTGTTCCACGTCGACGACCCGAAGACGCCGCTGCCCCACCGCCGCCTGCAAGCGATGATCGAAAAGGACGGCGAATTGGAACGGGACAACCCGAACTCGGCCGCCGTCTGGCATTACGTCGGCAACGACCCGGAAGAGTTCGAGCAGACGATGCACCGTACCTGCGGTACGGTCGCGATCAAGGACGACCTGTTGTTCGTGGCCGACTTCAGCGGCCTGATGCACTGCGTCGACGCCAAGACCGGCAAGGCCTACTGGACCTACGACATGTTCGCGGCCTCGTGGGCCAGCCCCCTGATCGTCGGCGACAAGGTTTACATCGGTGACGAAGACGGCGACATCGCGATTTTTGAGCTCTCGAAGGAGTTCAATCTGATCGACGAGATCAACATGGGTTCGGCCGTTTACACGACCCCGGTCGTGGCCAACGACACGTTGTTCATCGCCAACCGGAACCGGCTGTTCGCGATCAAGCAGGGTGCCCAGGGCGAAGGGATCGAGTAAACTTTGGCCCGACCGGGCTACGGTCCTCGAACATCCCTTCTCATTCCTGCGGGTCCGATCCAGCATGACCGAAATCCCTTCCCACCGGCCGTTGGCCGGCAAGCGTGCTCTCATTACCGGTGGGTCGCGCGGCATCGGTCGTGGCACCGTGATCGAATTGGCGCGTCGCGGCGCCGATGTGGTGATCAACTACAACAGCAGCCAAGCGGATGCCGAAGAGGTCGCCGGGCTGTGCCAAGAGTTGGGTGTGCGAGCGAAGGCGCTGCAGGCCGACGCGGGGACGGAAGAAAGCGTTCAGCGTCTGGTCGATGACGCGCACGACTGGTTGGGCGGGTTGGATATCGTCGTTTCCAATGCCGCGTTCAGCGACCGGCAACTGATGCTTGACGTCGACATGGAAGGCTTCCAACGGACGATCGATGTCACGATGTGGGGGCCGTTTCATCTGGTTCGGATCGCCGCACGAAAACTGGTCGACGCCGGTGCCGGCGGCAACATCGTCGTCGTCAGCAGCCCGCACGCGGTGATGGCGATCCCCGGTTCGATGGCTTACAACATGGCCAAAGCGGCCATCGACCAGATGGCCCGCACGGCTGCGGTCGAATTGGCCCAATACCGCATTCGCGTCAACATCGTTCACCCCGGTTGGATCGACACCCCGGGCGAGCGGAAATTCTTCAGCGAAGATACGCTCCGCGAACAAGGCGAGAAGCTCCCTTGGGGCCGTTTGGGCAAGAGCGAAGAGATCGGTCGCGGAGTGGCATTCCTTTGCGACCCGGAGAGCGAATACATTACCGGCAGCACGTTGACGATCGACGGCGGGATTCAATTGCCCTGGCGTGAGATGTACCGGACCGAAGAAAAACCGGACGCTTGACGCGAAACTTCGCAGCCGGATACGTGGTTTAGGGTAACGTGCCAATTCGGCTCGAGTCGTTATCGGTCTGATCAGGCCACAACCCCTGGGCGGTAAGGTTGTCGGTCACTCATCGGGATCGGTGTCGCCGAGCCCAATGTGGCGAATTCGTCACCGTCCCTATTAATCCCTACTCAGGAACACGCTGACCATGCCTGTTGCTATCGCTCAACCACACCCTGGCACTACCGGCTGCCGCCGCCGGGTCCGTTTCGGATCGGTTTTCCCCATCGCGATCTTGTTGGCTGCCTGCGTGATTCTAAGCCAACCGGCCGCGGCCGCCCCGCCGCTCGGCTTGCGGCTTGACGAGGTCGAATTGGCCGATCACCTCGGCCGCGTCTGGACGCTGGATGATTTGCGATCGGCTGATCCCGTCACCGACGCCGGTCCGGCGGCCGATCCTTTGGACTCGGCTTTTGCAGGGGCCGCCCCGGTGACGTTACCGGTCGACGCGAAGCTGATCGTCGTCGCGTTCCTCGGGACCGAATGCCCGCTGGCCAAGCTTTACTCGACACGGCTCGACGAGTTGGCTCGGCAATACGCCCCGCGGGGCGTCCGGTTGGTTGGCGTGAACAGCAACCGCCAGGATTCGTTGAAGAAAATCACGTCGTTCGTCCAGCGTCAGGCGATCACCTTCCCGATGCTGAAGGACCCCGGCAACCGCTTCGCCGATCGGGTCGGGGCGGAACGCACGCCGGAAGCCTTCGTGTTCGACGCCGACGGCAAACTGCAATATTGGGGCCGGATAGACGACGCCTACGGGATCGGCTACGCCAAAAACGAACCGAGCCGACATGATTTGCGAGAAGCGATCGACGACCTGTTGGCCGGTCGCGAGGTGTCGGTGTCGACAACCCGCAGCGTCGGCTGTCTGATCGGTCGCACCCGGCCGATCGATCCTGATGCTGAAATCACTTACGTCAACTCGGTCGCCTCGATCTTGCAAAACCGCTGTTTGCAGTGCCACCGCGAGGGTGAGATCGGTCCGTTCGGGATGGAGAATCCGGAAGAGGTCGCGGGTTGGGCCGACATGATCGCTGAAGTCGTTCAGGAGCGCCGGATGCCACCTTGGCACGCCTCGCCCGAGCATGGGGAGTTCTCCAACGACCGTTCGATGGACGAAGAAGAGATCGAAACGCTGACCCGTTGGGCCGCTGCCGGCGCCCCCTTGGGCGACCTGGAGGGCAACCGCCACCTGCTGCCCGATCCCCCTGTCTTTACCTCCGGTTGGCAATTGCCTCGCGAACCGGATCTGGTCATCGACGTCAGCCCGGAACCGTACCGATTGCCGGCGACCGGCGTGGTGCGATACCAGTACTTCCGCGTCGATCCGGGAATCGACGAAGACATGTGGTTGGAAGCGGCCGAGTTGCTGCCGGGTAACCGCGCCGTCGTTCACCACATCCTCGCTTTCGTTCGGCCCCGCGGCTCGCAGGGGGGCGTCGAAGCTGCCCGCGGCTTCTTGGTCGGTTATGTACCCGGAGCGAGGCTTGAGGAATGGCCGGCCGGGATGGCGAAGCGGATTCCGGGCGGCAGCGAACTGATCTTTCAAGTTCACTACACCCCGATCGGCACGCCGCAAGAGGACCACAGCCGCTTGGGGTTGTGCTTCGCCGATCGCGACAAGATCACGCACGAGGTGATCACGACCAGCGCGTTGCAGACGCAGTTCCAGATCCCGCCGGGGGCGGAAAATCACGTCGTCCAGGGTACGGCCCCGGTTCACAAGCGCGACGCGGCGCTGATCAGCATGAGCCCTCACATGCACGTTCGCGGCAAGTCGTTTCGTTACGAATTGTTGCGGGCCGATGGCGAACGGGAGACGATCCTGGACATCCCGGAATACGACTTCAATTGGCAAACCAACTACGTCGTCGCCGACCCGCTGAAACTGCGTGCCGGTGATCGGATGCTCTGCACCGCCGCTTTTGACAACAGCGCCAAGAATTTGAACAATCCCGATCCGACCAAAACGGTTCGCTGGGGCGACCAGACGTGGGAAGAGATGATGATCGGTTATTACCATTACGCCGTCCCGGTCTCCGAGGGCACGGACGAAAACCGAGCGGTTTCCCGTCGCCGCGTCGACCAGGATGAGCGTCAGCGGATGGTCAACCAAGCCGCGCGGATGGCCCGTTTTCGGTCACTCGACAAGAACGGCGATGGCAGACTGACGCGTGACGAGGTGCCGGCGGAATTGCTGCCGATCTTCAAGCGGCTCGACACCAACGGCGACGGCGTCGTGACGCAAGAGGAAGTGTTGATCGCCGATGACTGAGCGGAGCTTTGACGTCGGCGACGACGGCCGGCGGATCGACGAGACGGCTTGGGTGGCGCCCAACGCCACCCTGCGTGGGTCGGTCCGCATGGGCGCCGGTTCCAGCGTCTGGTTCGGCGCGGTCGTCCGCGGCGACGTCGAGCCGATCACGATCGGGCCTCGGTCGAACGTGCAGGATTTGGCCGTGATCCACTGCGACCCCGGGTTCCCTTGCGAGATCGGGGAGGACGTCACGATCGGGCATGCCGCGGTGGTCCACGGCGCGATCGTCGAGTCGGGGTCGCTGATCGGCATCCGGGCGGTGGTGCTCAACGGCGCCCGGATCGGCAGCGGCTCGATCATCGGCGCAGGCGCGGTGATCACCGAACGGGCCGTCATCCCGCCGGGTAGTCTTGTCGTCGGCGTGCCGGGTAAAGTGATCCGTCCGACGAGCCCCGAGCAGCGGGAACAGATCCTTCAAAACGCCGCCCACTACGTCACGGCGGCCGCCGCCTACCGAGACCAGACGACTCGATGAACCGACCTGATCGGCCGCAGGGCCTCGCGGCCGATGACAGTTCGGACCCGCCCAGCCGCGACGAGGTGGCGAGCGAGTACTTTTCGCTGCTCCCCTTTCCCCCTTATCCGGTCCAAGAAGAGGCGTTATTGGCCTACTTCACCAGCGACCAAGGGGTGCTCGTCTGCGCCCCGACCGGCACCGGCAAGACGCTGATCGCCGAAGCCGCCGTCTACGAGGCGCTCCGCACCGGGTCGCGGATGTACTACACGACACCGCTGATCGCGCTGACCGACCAAAAGCTCGACGAGCTGCGTGAATCGGCGGTCCGCTGGGGATTCAGCCCCGATTCGATCGGCTTGGTCACCGGCAACCGCTCGGTCAACCCGCAAGCCCCGGTGCTGGTGGTGGTCGCCGAAATCTTGCTGAATCGGCTGCTGAACCCCGAAATCCATGACCTGTCGAACGTCTCGGCGGTCGTGATGGACGAATTCCATTCGTTCAACGATCACGAACGGGGCGTCGTCTGGGAATTGACGCTCGGGATGCTCCCGCCCACCGTACGGACGCTGCTGCTGAGCGCCACCGTCGGCAATTCGGTCGACTTCACCGCTTGGCTGGCCCGTGCCCACGGGCGGCGGTTGACGTTGGTCCAAGGGACCGAGCGGAAGGTGCCGTTGCAATTCGAATGGATCCCTGACGAATTGATGGCCGACTTTTGCGAGCGGATCGCGGCGGGGGACGAAGCGCTGCGGCGAACTCCGGCGCTGATCTTCTGCTTCAACCGCTCGCTCTGCTGGACCACCGCCGAAATGCTCCGCGGCAAGGGGTTGGTCGACAAAGCCCGGCAGGCGGAATTGGCTGATTACCTGAACGACGCCGACCTCAGCCAAGGGGCGGGGCCGAAGCTGAAGCAGATCCTGATGCGGGGCGTGGGCGTCCATCATGCCGGAATCCTGCCGCGGTATCGCCGGATGGTCGAAGAGCTGTTTCAACGCAAATGGCTGAGCGTCTGCGTTTGCACGGAAACGCTGGCCGCCGGGATCAACCTGCCGGCCCGCAGCGTCGTTTTGCCGAGTTTGCTAAAAGGCCCGGCTGGCAAGAAGAAGCTCGTCGAAGCCGCTTCGGCGCACCAGATTTTCGGGCGAGCTGGCCGGCCTCAATTCGACGACCGCGGTTTCGTCTACGCGCTCGCGCACGAGGACGACGTCAAAATCCATCGTTGGCGTCAGAAGTACGACCAGATCCCCGAGGACACGAAAGACCCCGGGCTGCTGAAGGCGAAGAAGCAGCTCAAGAAAAAAATGCCGCGGCGTCGGACGGACGAGCAGTATTGGACTCAAGCCCAATTCGAGGCGTTGCGTGAAGCCCCTTCGGCCAAATTGGCCAGCCGCGGCCGACTCCCCTGGCGGCTGCTCGCCTACCTGCTGCTTCGTAACCCCGAAGTGCAACCGCTGCGGGACTTGGTCGGCAAACGGCTGCTCGACCCGAAGTCGCTCGAGGAGGGTCGCCGCGACCTGAATCGGATGCTGATCACGCTCTGGACCGCCGGCTACGTGACGCTGGAACCGCGGCCCCGCTTTCGCGCGGCCGCGCCGACCTCCGCTCAGGACGCCGCGAAACCGAAGCAGCCCGCCGGACTGTTCGGCGAAATTCTGATGCAAAAGCGTGAGGAGGAATCGGCCCAAACCGGCTCTGGGGAAGCTCGGAGCGGTGGTGCGACAGGTGACAGCGGTGATTCCGCGGCCGCGAAGTCGGGCGACGGCAGCGACGCCGACGCGAAACGGACCAGTTCCGACGTTTCCGATTACGAACTCGACGATTACCGCCCCGAGTTCGCTCACCCGACCGAACGGCTGCCGTGGCTGATCCAAATCCGCAGCGTCCATCCGCTGTACGGCGTCTATCTGGCGGATCAATTGGCGATCGCCGATATCGAAGAACGGATCCTCGGTTTCGAAAGCGTGCTCGAGATCCCCGGCAGCGTCGCCCGATCGGTCCGCGTCCCGGGCTACGACCAATTGCCGGCCGGCACGCTCGCCCAACTCCGGCTCGACCCCCGACTGCTGCAACTCGGCTTGGCGACCGCCGCGGAATTGGGGGCGACGAACCCTGACGAGGAAGAAGAGCAGGCGGTCGATCGCGGTTTCGGCCGGGTTTTCGATGACCAGCCGCGTGTTTGGCCGCTGACGCTGGGCGAAAAGATCTACCGGCTGTTCCAGTTCGATTACCCGTCGGTCCATGACGTCAACATCCGGCCGGTTCGGATCGCCGGCGAACTCCGCGAATTCGACTTCGACTTCAACAAATACGTCACCAGCCGCGGGTTGCAGAAGGAAGAAGGGATCCTGTTTCGGCACCTGCTGCGGCTGATTTTGCTGTTGGACGAAATGGCCAACATCCCGCCGCTAGAGACGACGGTCGAGCAGTGGGAATACCAGCTCGATGACCTGGCCGAACGGTTGGCGGCCGCTTGTCGCAAAGTCGATCCGCAGAGCACCGACGAGATCCTGGAGGGGGGGCTCGGCGGCGACGATCTGTCGGGCCACAACTCCGGTCGCCGCAAGTAGCGCCCCGTCCCCCTGGTACCTCGTCAAAATCGGCCGCGACGCTTACCATCGCGGTTTTCCTCGCCGCTCGGTCGCGCCGCTACGGGACACCGCCTTCCCGCGACGCCCAAACCGGCTGCGATCTGCCCTTACTCCCTGCTGAGGCCAGCCCATGCCGCTCTGGCAAATCGACATCTATCCCGCCGACGGGTTCATCGACCGCGAGGGCCAACGGGTCGCCGAGCAGATCCGTGAACTCGGGTTGGGGGATGAGATCGAGGTCGATTTCTCACGCGGCTTTTTGGTCGAAGGCGACCTCCAAACGGCAGCGGTCGAGCGGATGGCCGAGTCGTTGTTGAGCGACCGGGTCACCGAACGGGTCGTGGTCGCGATGACCGGCGACGAGTCGCTGGCCGAACCCCCCGGAGACAACCCGACGCTGGTCCATGTCTTGCCCAAGCCGGGCGTGATGGACCCGGTGGCGCAAAGTGCCGAGGCGGCGGCCCGTGACGCCGGATGGCCCGTCGCCGCGATCCGGACTCTGCGAAAATACTGGTTGCCGGAACTGTCCGAGGACCGGTTGGCGGCGATCTGCCGCCGCGCGCTTTCGAACGATTCGGTCGAACAGGTCGTCGTCGGTCCGCTGGAACTCACACAACTCCGCTTCGACGGCCGCTACGAGTTTTCGCTCGTCGTCGTCCCGATCCGAGAACTCGATGACGAGGGGCTAGCGCGACTTTCGAAAGAGGGCCAGCTTTACCTGACGCTGGTCGAAATGCAGACGATCCGCGACCACTTCCGTTCGCTGGACCGCGACCCGACCGACATCGAATTGGAAACGATCGCCCAAACCTGGTCGGAGCACTGCAGCCACAAGACGCTCGCCGGCCGCATCCATTACCGCGGCCCTTCGCCGGACGGACGGCCCGGTGGTGACGAGCGTCGCTACGCGAACATGCTCAAGGAGACGATTTTTGCCGCGACCCAGCACCTGCGGGCTTCCGCCGGCGAGGACGATCGCTGCGTCAGCGTCTTCAAAGACAACGCCGGTGTGGTCCGGTTCGACGACGCGTACCACGTCTGTTTCAAAGTCGAAACGCACAACCACCCGTCGGCGCTGGAGCCTTACGGCGGCGCCAACACCGGGTTGGGGGGCGTGATCCGTGACCCGATGGGAACCGGCTTGGGAGCCAAACCGGTCTGCAACACCGACGTCTTCTGCTTCGCCCCGCCCGACACGCCCGTCGACAGCCTGCCGCCCGGCGTGTTGCACCCCCGCCGCGTGATCAACGGCGTCGTCGCCGGGGTCCGCGATTACGGGAACCGGATGGGCATCCCCACCGTCAACGGCGCGATCTACTTCGACCCCCGCTACCTCGGCAACCCGTTGGTCTACTGCGGCAACGTGGCGATGCTGCCGGTCGGGATGGAGGACAAGCAGGTCGAAGAGGGTGATTTGATCGTCGCGCTCGGCGGCCGGACCGGCCGCGACGGGATCCACGGCGCGACCTTTTCATCCGCCGAATTGACCAGCGAATCGGAATCGCTGTCCGGCGGCGCCGTCCAGATCGGCAACGCGATCACCGAAAAGATGGTGCTCGACGTGTTGCTGCAGGCTCGCGACCGGAAGCTGTACAACGCCGTGACCGATTGCGGCGCGGGTGGCTTTTCCAGCGCCGTGGGTGAAATGGGCGAAGAACTCGGGGCCGAAGTCTGGCTCGAAAAATGCCCGCTGAAGTATGAAGGATTGAGCTACACCGAGATCTGGATCAGCGAAGCGCAGGAGCGGATGGTGTTGGCCGTGCCGCCGGAGAAGTGGCAATCGCTCCGCGAGCTGTGCGAGAGCGAAGGGGTCGAGGCGGCGGCGATCGGTCGCTTCGTCGGCACCGGGAACCTGACGCTGACCTACCACGGCCACCACGTCGGCGAGTTGGCGATGAGCTACCTGCATGACGGCCGGCCGCCGGTGGTTCGCGACGCCGTCTACGAACCGCCCGAATTCGTACCGCTCGACCCGCCGAAGCTGGAACTCGAATCGGCCAACCAAATCCTCGCCGACATCCTCGGTTCGCTGAACGTCGCCAGCAAGCATTGGGTGATCCGCCAATACGATCACGAGGTCCAGGGTGGCAGCGTCGTGAAGCCGTTGGTCGGCCCTCGGTGCGATGGCCCCGGCGATGCCGCGGTCGTCCGTCCGTTGCTCGATTCCCGTCGCGGCTTGGTGATTTCCTGCGGGATGAACCCCCACTTCGGCGACTTCGACACCTATCACATGGCCGCCTCGGCGATCGACGAAGCGGTCCGCAACGCGGTCGCCGTCGGCGCGGACCCGGCGACGATCGCGATCCTCGACAACTTCTGTTGGGGCTACACCGATCGCCCCGAAACGCTCGGCTCGCTCGTCCGCGCCGCGATCGCTTGCCAGGACGTCGCGATCGGGCTCGGGACGCCCTTCATCAGCGGCAAGGACAGCCTGAACAACGAATTCAGCTACCTCGACGAATCGGGCACCAAGCGGTCGATCTCGATCCCACCCAGCCTGTTGATCAGCGCCATCGGCCAAATGGACGACATCGGCACCGCCGTGACGATGGATCTGAAGTCCGCCGGCAACGCGATCTATCTGGTTGGCGACACCCACGAAGAACTCGGCGGTTCGCACTACTCGCTGGTCACCGATCAGCCCGGCGGCCAGGTCCCGCGGGTCAATATCAGCCTCGCCCGTTGCACGTTCACCGCGATGCACCAGACGATCCAGCGGCGTTTGGTGCGGAGCGTCCACGACCTCAGCGAAGGCGGACTCGCGGCCGCGGCTGCCGAGATGGCGATGGCGGGACGGCTAGGGATCTCGCTTGACGTCAGTGAACTCGACGCGGCCGGTGACCCACTTTCCGATGCCGCGAAATTGTTCGCCGAATCGAACAGCCGCTTTCTGGTCGAAGTCGCCCCCGACCGCCAAGCCGAATTCGTCGAAACGCTCCACCAGGCCAACGTTCCGGTGCGAGCGATCGGCCAAGTCGATTCGTCCGACCGGGTGCGGATTTCGATCGCTGACAAGCAGTTCATCGACCAGGAAATCGAAACGTTGCTGCGACGCTGGAAAAACCCGTTAAACTGGTGAAGATCGGGGCGGGGTGTCGAAGCGCCGTTTCGACCTGCCGTCCGCCGACATCTTCGGCCGTCTCCCAGCATTTCTCCAACGCCGACCCACCTTGATGATCCTGCCAGCCATCCCCACGGTGTTGACCGTCGTCGTCTCCCGAGGCCAATCCCGCAACCCGGAAAAACGGGGGATGGAATCGGCCATCACCGAAGCGGCAGCCGCTTTGCCGGGCGTCGCCGTCCTCGACGTCCCGCACCTGTACGACTTGAAGGCGGCGGACGAATCGATCCGCACCCTGCGGGCGATCGAAGGGGACTTGGTCGTCGCCTCGTGGCTGTTTCCTCGAGCCGCCCATTGGCTGCTCGATCGGCTCGACGTGCGTGGCCAGGTCGGCGAAACCGCGTTCGATCCCGAGCCGGATGAGGACGAAGAGCCCGCCGCCGAAGCGTCTGAGGCGACCGACCCGCGGGTCATCGAGATGTTTCCCCGCAGTGGCCGGACGATCCGTTGCCTCGACATGCGGGCCGCGGACGCCGACCGGTTGAATGCCGAAATCCGCCGGATCGTCGAAGAGACCGCCCACGGTCTCGATCGCTCCGGCGACGGTCAGACCGACCACGCGAGCAATGGCCACGCGGAACCTGGCAACGGCCAGTCCCGCGAGCCATGGGAAGGCGACGCCGCCCAGCGTGTGCCGTTGCGGCTGGACGAGACCGTCACACGGCGTTGGTACCCGGTGATCGATTACAGCCGCTGCACGAACTGCATGGAGTGCATCGACTTCTGTCTGTTCGGCGTGTACGGCATCGACGGTGCCGAAACGATCCTCGTCGAGCAGCCCGACAATTGCCGCAAGGGCTGCCCGGCTTGCAGCCGCGTCTGTCCCGCCGGCGCGATCATCTTCCCGCAGCACAAGGCGCCTGCGATCGCCGGCGCCCCGGTCGACGGCGACGAGGGGTTCAAGATCGACCTGTCATTGCTGTTCGGTGCCCCTGACCAAACCGCCGACCCCGTCGCGGTCGCGGCCCGGGAACGGGACGAACAATTGCTGTTGGCAGGCCGCGCGGCAGTCGGTTTACCGGACACACGGAGCCGCTCGAAATCGAAGCCCGCTCCCCCCGATCGCCTCGATCTGCTGATCGACGAGCTCGATCAAGCCGAACTCTGATCGGCCGATACTTTTCTTTTTTTCACAAGAAGCGCGCCCCGATCGCCCGTGGGATCGGCCCAGCCCTTTGGGAAACGGCATTTTCCTTGCCGTTTGTCCTGCGTTTATCCCATCGGGTCGGGCCGGGCTCGAATTACACTGGTCCTGATTACACTGGGACCCGCTGTTCGCCCGCTCTTCCGCGCCGCTTTTCCTCCAATACCGATTCGCGCGACCATGTGGCACGCCGTTGGCCAACTGATCGACTCGATGTTCGTCGGACCGATTTGGCCCGCGTCGGTGTTGCTGTTGTTGATCATCGCCTACCTCGGCATCGCCCTGGTCGCTTCGTTCGAATTCCAGGGAGCCGACTTCGACCCAAACGCAGACGGTTGGGAAAGCTTGGGGGCGGCGACCGTCCGTTGGTTGAATCTCGACAAAATCCCGATCGTCATCTGGCTGGGAATCTTTGCCGGGATCCAGTGGGGCATCGCCTACCTCGGTTGGTATGCCTTCGATTCGTCCCGTTTCGAACCGACTTGGTTGCCATCCGTGGGACTGGCGATCCGCAACGCGACCCTAGCCGGGCTGCTGACCCGCTGGGTCACCGGCGCGATCGCCCCCTACATCGGCGCTCAAGCCGGTTATGACCATGAAACCCTGTTGGGCGGAACGGCGATCGTCAGCTCCGGCGAAGCGACCCCCCAATTCGGCCAAGCCAGATACGACACGGGCGGAGCCCCGTTGTTGTTGAACGTTCGCACGGATGGCCCGCACCTGACGAAGGGGACGCGGGTGAAATTGTTGTTTTTCGAACCGGCCAAGCGGACCTACGTGGTCACGCCCTGCGCCGATCCGGACGAACCGACCGAACCGACTCCCGAGCCGTGAACTCCGAGCACTGAAATGATGTCTCCCGCACTCTTGGCCGCCTCTCTGTCGGCCGCACCGACAATCGCCCTGACCGGCGCCGCGATCTTCGGGTTGGTGGCGGTCGGCCTGTTGCTGTTCCTGTTCGTGTTGATGGCGATCTACGCCAGCCTGTTCTACGTCAAGGTCGGGCCGGACGAGGCGATCGTCAAATCGGGGGCCGGCGGGCTGAAGGTCGTCACCGACGGCGGGTTGCTCCGTGTCCCGTTGGTCCAGCACATCGAGTACATGGACCTGACGCTGAAGAGCTTCGAGATCGCCCGGCAAGGGGCCGAAGGGCTGATCTGCCGCGACAACATCCGCGCCGACATCAAGGTCGCGTTCTTCATCCGCGTCGACAAGTCGACCGAAGAGATCAAGGAGGTCGCCCAGTCGATCGGCCCGAAACGCTGCAGCGAAATCGATACCCTCCGTGAGCTGTTCGACGCCAAGTTCAGCGAGGCGCTCAAGACGGTCGGCAAACAGTTCGACTTCGTCGACCTCTACGACAAACGGGACAAGTTCAAAGACGAAATCCTGAAGGTGATCGGCACCGACCTGAACGGCTATCGCCTCGACGACGCCGCGATCGATTACCTCGAGCAGACCCCGCTGTCGTTGCTCAACCCGAACAACATCCTCGACGCCGAAGGGATCAAGAAGATCACCGAGCTGACGTCGAACGAGAAGATCAAGGAAAACCAATTCACCCGCGACCGTGAAAAGACGCTGAAGAAACAGGACGTCGAGGCGGAAGAAACGATCTTGGAACTGGAACGCCAACGGGTCCAAGCCGTCGAGAAGCAAAAACGCGAAATCGCCGAAATCCAATCGCGCGAACAGGCGTCGGCCGATAAGGTCCGCGAACAACAACGCTTGGAATCGGAACGGGTCCGGATCCAAACGGCGGAGGAGATCGGGATCGCGGAAGAGAACAAGGAACGCCAAATCCTGGTCGCCCAGCGCAACAAGGAACGGACCGATGGCGTCGAGCTGGAACGCGTCCAACGTGACCGCCAACTGGAAGAGGTCGAACGCTTGCGTTTGGTCGGTGTCGCCGATGTCGAAAAGCAAAAGGCGATCGAAATCGAGAACCGCAACATCCAAGAGGTGATCCGCGAACGGGTCGCCGTCGAGCGGTCGGTCGTCGAAGAGCAGGAACGGATCAAGGACACCGAGGAAAAGGCCGGCGCCGAACGGTTGAAGGTCGTCCAAGTCACCGCCGCCACGATGCGCGCCGAAGAGGAATTGATCCGCCAAACGAAATTGGCGGAGGCCGAGAAGCAATCCGCGATCCTGCTGGCCGACAAGGTCCGCGTCGAGGCGGAAGCACGCAAGGACGCGGCCGAAAAGGAGACCGCGGCGATCAAGATGTTGGCCGAAGCCGAATCGGCGAAACAGGCCGCCAGCGGCCTGGCCGAAGCCCGCGTGCAGGAGGCCCGCGCCGTGTCGTTGCAAAAGGAAGGGCTCGCCGAAGCGAACGTGTCGCTCGAAAAGTACCGCAGCGAGGCGATCGGGATCACCGAAAAGGCCGAGGCGATGAAGAAGCTCGACAGCGTCGGCAAGGACCACGAAGAGTTCAAGCTGAAGTTGGAAAAGGAACAGAACGTCGAGATCGCGGCGATCGATGCCCAGAAGTCGATCGCGGAAAGCCAAGCCGGTGTCGTCGGCGAAGCCCTTCGCGCCGCCCGGATCGACATCGTCGGCGGCGACGGCCAGTTCTTCGAACAGATCACTTCGGCCGTCAAGGGCGGCAAGGCGATCGATCGCTTCGTCTACAACAGCCGCGTGGCGACGGACATCAAGGAGACGTTCTTCGACGGCAACGCCGAGTACTTCCGCGAAAAGGTGATGGGGCTGGTCGACCAGTTCGATCTCAGTACCGACGACATCAAGGACCTGTCGATCGCCGCCCTGATCGCGAAGCTGCTGGGAGTCGCCAAGACCGACGACGTCCGCGGGCAACTGACCAGCCTGCTCGGCCTGGCAGGCAGCACCGGCGTCGCCGACCAGAAGGTTTCCAAGCTCGTGATCGACGCCCCTCGCAAACCGAGCGTCGCGACCGTGACGACCGTCAACGGCGACCCGAAGGACGTCAAGAAAAAGGGCTCGTGACGCCCCCCGCGGTAATCCTGAACCGACGCGCGCCGTTTGAGCCCCCTTTCCGATGACGACCGAACCAGAACTCGCCGGCGGGACTTACGAGATCCTCCGCAACCGACTTCGCGACGCCGCGAACGTCCTGCGGGAACGTCTCGACGCGCTGAATCTTGACCGCGGCGAGGTCTTCGGGAACATCCCGACCTCGCTGCTGGCGACCCAACGGGTCACGACCGATCACAACTGCGTTCCCCGTGACCTGATCGCCCTCGGGAAACGCTTCCTGTTCGGTTACAACGTCCAGTTCGGCCTGAAAACCGAGACCCACCTCGAGGACGTCCTCGCCTGCTACCGGTTGGAGGACCTGCAATTCCATACCGAACCGCTGCAACCGCTCGTCGGTGACCCGCGGTTCGCCAGCGACTTCGCCGACCTCTATCGGTTCTATCGCCAAACGTCGTTCAGCCGCTTCTACGCCGCCGGTCCGTTCGTCTACTTCGTCTTCCAAGTCGGCCAGACCGCCGCCGACATCAAGGCGTTCAAGTGGCGCCATGTGGGCGATCAGTTCGAGTACATCGACAACCGCAGCGAACACGAAGTCGTCGCGCCGCCCCAGCACGAATTCGTCTGGAAACGGACCACCCGCGACCAACATCGCTACGGCCGACACCCGCACATCTCGATCGACGACCGGCTGTTCGTCGAGACCGTCGGCGGCGACCTGACGATCAAGATCGAGAACAACACCGAATCGGGCGAAGGGATCTACGCCGAACCGGTCGACTCGGCTGACCAGACCCTCGACGACGGCGAATTTCACTACGCGGTGCTGGGCAACCTCGTCCTGCTGAAAATCCGCCCCTATCAAGAAAGCCGCTTCCGGTTCTTAGTGTTCAATTCGAAGCTGAACACCGTCATCCGGATGGACGAGATCGAACACGCCTGCGTGATGCTGCCGGATGACCAAGGCATCATCTTTCCGGGCGGATACTACTTGCAAACCGGCGAGTACAAACGGTTCGATCACGGCCTCGATCGGATGCGCTACGAACGGATGCTGCCGGCGTCCAACGGGGAGGATTACCTGTACCTGTTCTACCAGCAGGAAGGCAGCACCTACATCCAACTCCGGTACAACCTGATCCGCCAAACGGTCGACACGCCGCTGATCACCAGCGGCCAGGCGTTCTTTCCCGACGGCGAAATGGTCGCCTTCAAGGCGCACGAAGAGCCACAAAAACACCACGCCGTCCAGATCTGGCAAACCCCGTTCACCGGTCCCAATTACGTCCCCGATAGCGACGCCGATTCGCTGCTGTTCAAGATCGGCAACCAAGACCTCGTTCGCGGCATGGCCGAATGCGGCGAAATCCTGCATCTGATCGACAAGGACGACAACTACGCCGACCTCTATGTCGATCTGGTCAAACGCGCCGGCGATATTCTCGACAGTTACTTTTGGATCGACCACGACGAAACGCACCGGCTCGACGAACCGCTCGTCACGATCCGCGAATCGGCTTCCGCCGCGGTCGAAGAGTTCGAAAAGGTCGTGCGGCTGCGGCAGGATACCCAAGCCCGCTCCGAACAGGTCGCCACGGCGGTCGGCGAGCTGCTGAAACGCTTGGCCCGCGACCGGTTCGAGACGATCGATGACTTCGTCACCGCTTTGGCAGGATTGCGGGAACAACGCGGCCACGCCATTGGCTTGCGGGAACTCCGGTACGTCGACCTGGAACAGGTCCAAACGCTCGAAGACCAGACGATCGAATGGTCCCAGCGGATCAGCCGTCGCTGCGTCGAATTCCTGATCACCCCCGGCGCGCTGGAACCTTACCGCGAACGGGTCGCCGCGGCCGCCGAGGCGGTCGAAGGGTTGGAACGGGTCACCCAGGCCAAAGCCCTCCGCACCCAGATCGATGAGGCGGCCGGACAACTGGAACTGCTGACCGAAACCGTCGGCAATCTGGTGATCGACGACGCGACGAAGCGGAGCGAGATCATCGACGGGATCAGCGACGTGTTCGCGTCGCTGAACCGCGTCCGCGGCCGGCTGAAGTCGCGAACGTCGGAGCTGATGGATCGCGAAGGCCGCGCCGAGTTCGCCTCGCAACTGAAACTGCTCGAACAGACGGTCAACGGATACCTCGATGTCTGCGACACCCCAGACAAGTGCGATACCTACCTGACTCGGCTGATGATCCAGCTCGAGGAACTCGAGGGGCGGTTCGGCGAGTTCGACGAGTTCGTCAACGAATTGGGGCAGCGCCGCGAAGACATCTACGCGGCGATCGAATCACGCAAGGTGCAGTTGGTCGAGGCCCGCAATCGCCGCGCCGAGACGATGTCCGCTTCGGCCAACCGCATCCTGCAGGGGATCGGGACCCGCGCCCGGTCGCTCGGCACCGTCGATGAGGTGCTGGCCTACTTCGCTTCCGACCTGATGGTCGAGAAGGCCCGCGGACTGGTCGATCAACTTCGTGATCTGGGCGATTCGGTCCGCGCCGAAGAACTGGCCGGTCGGCTCAAGACCGCTCGCCAAGACACGATCCGGCAACTGAAGGACCGCCAAGAACTTTACGAGGACGGCGGCGAATCGATCCGCTTGGGTCGGCAGCGGTTCGCGATCAATCGACAACCGTTGGAATTGACGACCGTCATTCGCGACGAATCGCTCTGCCTGCACCTGACCGGGACCCAGTACTTCCAACCGCTGACCGATCCCGACCTGGTCGCCGCGCGCGACCTGTGGAACCAGGAATGGATCAGCGAGAATGACGAGGTCTACCGAGGTGAATTCCTCGCGACCGACCTGCTGAGGATCTGGCGAGCCGAACGGGAACAGCGTGCAGCGGCCAAGGCGTCGACCGCCGCCCTGCCGCCCGATGCGGCCTGGGTCCAAAAACAGATCTCCGGCCGGTTCGTGGAAGGCTACTCGAAGGGGATTCACGATCACGACGCGACGCTGATCCTGCAGGCCCTCGTCGAACTCGATGCCGGTATCGGGCCGCTGCGACACCCGCCGACGGTCCGCGCCGCCGCGACGGTTTGGTGGTGGCGGACCGTCGCGTCATCCGATCGCGACGAACTGACCGGCTGGATCGGCGGCTTCGCCCACCTCGCCAAAGCATTCCCGTCCGCGAAACCGGCGGCCGAATTCCGCAAACGACTCACCCGACTCGCCGAGACCTCAGGACCGGACGACGGCGGCTGGGACCAGACCTTTCCCGGACTGCGACCGGCCGATCTGGCGGACTACCTGTTCGACGTCCTGACCGACTCGCCCGTTCAGCCGGCCTTCAGCTCCGCCGCCGTCCAGGCCTACGAAGGGTTCCGCGCGTCGCTGCCGAAAGTCGACCGGCAAACCTGGGTCGATGACGTCTTGAAAGCGAACGGCGACCGCCCCTGGCAAGCTTTTGTATTAGCTCGCAACTGGGCCGATGCGTTCCTCGATTCCCGTCGGCGTGATGCGGATGACGACAACGACGACGCCCCGGCCTCCCGTTATCGGGACGAACTCGCCTGCCTGATCCTGCAAGGCGGTCCGGGGGAAGGGCGAGTTCTCTCCAGCCCCGTGGAGAAGCGTGTCAGCGGGTTGGTCGGCTCACACCCTCGCATCCGCGGCGGTGAAATCGTCGTCCATTACCACGAACTGCTCGATCGCCTGCGTCGCTACCGTGACGACGTCGTCCCCCGCTTCCAACGCTTGGGTCAGTCGAAACATCGCGTGCTGGAAGAGGCCCGTGCCGATCTGCGGCTGGAAGAATTCCGCGCGAAGGTGCTGACCAGCTTCGTCCGCAATCGCCTCGTCGATGAAGTTTACCTGCCGATGATCGGCGACAACTTGGCCAAACAGATCGGTGCGGTCGGTGACGGGAAACGGACCGATCGAATGGGGTTGCTGCTGCTGATCAGCCCCCCCGGCTACGGCAAGACGACGCTGATGGAGTACGTCGCGAATCGGCTCGGGATCGTCTTCGTCAAGATCAACGGTCCCGCCATCGGGCACGGCGTCACCTCACTCGACCCCGCCGAAGCCCCGAACGCGGCGGCGCGAGAAGAGGTCCAGCGGATCAACCTGGCGTTCGAGATGGGCGACAACGTGCTGCTGTATCTCGACGACATCCAGCACACCCATCCGGAATTGCTGCAAAAATTCATCTCGCTCTGCGACGGCACCCGGCGGATCGAAGGCGTTCGCGATGGCCGGACGAAAACTTACGACCTTCGCGGCCGCCGCTTCGCCGTCGTCATGGCGGGCAACCCCTACACCGAAACGGGCGACCGCTTCCAGATCCCCGACATGCTCTCCAACCGCGCCGACATCTACAACCTCGGCGAGATCATCGGCGATTCGTCCGACGCGTTCGAGATGAGCTATTTGGAAAACGCGCTGACCAGCAACGAGTTCCTCGCGCCGCTCGGCTCGGGCGAACCCGCCGACGCCCGAGCCCTGATCCGGGCCGCCCAACGCGACACGCTCGACGGCTTGGAACTTCGCGGCAACTGGTCCGGCGACCAACTGCGTTCGATGTTCGAAGTCTTGCGCAAACTGCTCCGCGTCCGTGACGTGGTGCTGAAGGTCAACCGAACCTACATCCGCTCGGCCGCCCAAGCCGACGCCTACCGGACCGAACCGCCGTTCAAGCTTCAAGGTAGCTACCGAAACATGAACCGGATGGCCGAACGGGTCGTCCCGGTGATGAACGACACGGAACTCGCGACCCTGATCTTCAGCAGCTACGAACAGGACGCCCAGACGCTGACGACCGACAACGAAGCCAACCTGTTGAAATTGAAGGAATTGCTCGGCACGCTCACCCCGGATGACCTCCAGCGGTGGGAAGCGATCAAGTACGCGTTCGTCGAAAACGTTCGGATGTCAGGCGTCGGGACCGAAGACCAAGCCGGTCAGGTGTTGCGGCAACTCGCCGCCATGCGTGACGGGCTGGAAACGATCCGCCAAGCGATCGTCCGGGCCACCGCCACCCACGGTGACGCGTCGGAAATTCGCATGGACGAACGCTTCGACACGCTCCGCACCGGGCTGACCCGCTCCGGCGATCAACTCGCCGATACCCTGGCCGTCGCCGCGAAGCAATTGGAACGGCTGGGAGAAATGCACGCCGCCGGGCCGCCTCAACAACACGTGACGGTCCAGCACAGCGTCCCGCGGGTGATGCTCGACGTCGTCCGCGGCCAATTCCACCTGATGCAGGAATGGATGAAGCCGCTGTTGGAAGGGACGGTCGGCCAGAACCGCGAGTTCAACGAACTACGCGGCCAAGTCGAATCGCTGCTCAGCGGCTACGCCCGACTTCAAGGCGACTTGGAAGCCGCCTCCTCACCCGCAGGTGACCGCACAGCCCCAGCGTCGCCGTCCGACCAGGCCTTTTCCGACCCTACGCTCTTCCCCGACGAACCCACGTAACGGAATGGCGATTCTCGAGGAACATCGCTGCTAACAGCGATCCCGGCCGAAGACTGTCAAGCTAGGCAATTTGCGGGCGACTTTAATCACCGTTCCAATTCTCTTTGATTTGTCGAATGAGACGGTCGATCCCAATGGAGGAATCTGAACCGTTCTCAGGAGACTTACCGTGAAAACGATTATCCGTATGGTGGCGGTTGTGTCCGCCGTGGTGCTGCTCAGCCAGCAATCGACGTCCGCTCAATTCGAAAACAGTGAATTGCTGTCGGATAATTCGCTTCAATGGGTCGCGGCCAGCGCCAGCCTTTCCGACAAGTCGGTCGAAGCTTGGGGCAACGCTTGCCAGCCGTCTTGTAGCAAATCCTGCTGCAAACCGCCCCACTTGGCGTTGTTCGGCGAATTCCTTTACCTGCGAGCCCGCGACGCCGAGGTGGCTTACGGTGTGCCGATCGACGGCCCGATCGTCGGCCCGCCGACGAACTTCCCGATCCAAATCGGTCGCGTGGGCGTGGTCGATCACGACCATGATGCCGGCTTCCGCGTCGGTGCCCGCTACTTCTTGGACGCCTGCAGCAGCGTGTCGGGGACGTTCACCCGGTTCCGCAGCGACGTCAACGACAGCATCGAAACGGAAGCCCCGTTCGTGATCCGATCGCTCGTTTCGCATCCCGGGACGCAAACGGCTTTTCAAGATTTCCTGTCAGCCTCCGCCAACTCGACGCTCGACATGGACTTGGTCGATCTCGACTACCGGCACACCTGGTACGCCAGCCGCCGTTTGAACCTGACCTACCTGTCCGGCATGCGGTACGTGTCGCTCGACCAGGCCTTTCGCAGCGAATACGTGACGCTCGGAACGGAAAACGTTCAAACGAACGTCGACTTCGAGGGGCTCGGCGTCCGGTTCGGACTCGAAGGCGAATACTTCCTCCGCGACCGGTTGATGCTCTACACGAAGGGGACCGGCAACCTGATCGCCGGCAAAGTCCGAGCCGATTACTTCCAAGGCCAAACTTACGACCCCAGCGTGGTCGACACGAACTGGAAGGCGGGCCGCATCGCCCCGATCTTCGAATTGGAATCGGGTGCCGGTTGGGTAAGCCACTCGGGCCGCTGCCGGATCACCGCCGGCTACATGTACAGCTCCTGGAACAACCTGGTCCGGACCGACAACTGGATCAAGAGCGTCCAGACCAACAACTTTGCCGATCCCGGCGGCGATTCGCTGACCTTCGACGGACTCGTGACCCGCGTCGAACTGCGGTTCTGATTCCTCAAGTGTTGACGATTGCCCGCGAAAGGCCGCTTCGCTCGTAGCGAAGCTGTGCCAAAATCGAGCGGGCAGGCGAATCGAGGTTCACGGTAGTCGGTTCTCAGATCCTGACCATTGCGACAGCCACTCGGTTTCGAGTGGCTGTCTTGCGTTAAGGGCCGCTCACGGCTCGAGCCGCCAGCTGAATCGACCAGCCCGCCGGCCGATTTAAAACACCGCCGTCATTGCGGCACCGCTGCCGAAGCGTCCTCTGCCGCTTCCGCCAAACGCCCGCTGCCGCAGCGTCTGCGACGGCCTTCTTCTCGGCGTTTCACGCTATGGTGCCGTCTCGAAGCCGGCCCCATTCCCGCGTCGCGTCCCGGCCGCCGGGGAACGAATTTCGGGTTTCTCCGACCCGGATAGTTGACTGACGAAGTCGGCCTAGCTAACGTCACGACCAGATTGCCTATTTTGCCTTGTCGTCATTTTCGGAATTATCCGTCGAATTGGCAGACCCCCTTCCCACGGACGGGCACGCGGTTTTCGAAGTCCACCTGGTACGTTCGTTGATTCATGTTCGAAGCCCCCCCACTCGGTGTTTTTGACATGCTCGCGGCCGGCAGCCGTGTTTCGAATTCCCGCGGTTGCAGAATCGGACCCCGTCAGAGCCACCCGATGACCGGTCAGTTTGTTTAGGAGCACACCATGATTTTCCGTAGCAACTTCTTCCGTCGCCTTTCGGAAGGCGAGTCGACCGGTTCCACCAAACGCGGCAAAGCGAGCCGAGCGGGACGGACCCGGCAGCGACTGTCGCGGCGAGCCGACTTCCGTCGTTTGCTCGAACGGGACCT
>RECD01000052.1 GCA_007694185.1 Planctomycetaceae bacterium | reverse complement strand
GGCTCTTCAGCAGAATCTGTCGGTGAACTTGAGGTTGATTTGGCCGTACACGGCGGCTCGGTCGGGCCTCATCAAATCTCACCTCCACGTCGCACCGATCATGGGGCGCGTTGCTGTCGCTTCAGTTTGCTGTGTCGTTCCAACGTCCGTCGCTCGGTACTGGTGAGGCTGTCGAGCCCGGTGGCGACGATCTTCGCCAAGATCCGATCGACCTCCGCTTCCTGTTGAGCCATTTTCTTCTCAGGATCATGAAGCCTCAGTCGGGGGCTTCGTCGCTTGAGCAATTCGCCCCACTTGGGCAACTGCGTCGGGATCAGCGGTTCCAATTTCCAGCCCAGTAGGTGGTAGGCGGCGGCCCAGGCCGCTCCGGCCAGGTGAACTTCATAGGCAACCCGCCCGCCGCCACCGACCAGCCCGAACAGGTTCATCAGGACGAACAGCACCGCCAACAGCCACGCCTTGATCGGGAAGATCATCATCAACAGGACATTGACCTGGGGGTAATAGAAGGCGAACAGGATCGTCACCGCCATCACCGCGCCCGAAGCCCCGATCGTGGGAGGGCCGTAATTCAGGATCGATTCGCCCGCCAAGACCGCCGTACCTGCCCATCGCAACGACGCGACCAGCCCACCGAGGACGACGCCGAGGAGGTAGAACCAGAGGAACTCTTTGCGACCGACCCGCTGCTCGACCGACCGCCCGAAGATAAACAGGCCGAGCATGTTGAAGGCGATGTGCCAAACGTCATTGCGGTCATGAACGAATCCGTAGGTCAGCAGCCGGTACCATTGCCACGGCTTGACGATCGTGTCGCCACGGACCTCCAACCACTCCGCCATCCGGCTGAAGCCCTGACCGCCGCTGCCGCTGAGCACCATGTCGACAAAAAAGATCGCGACGTTGATGATGATCAGCGTCACCGTCATGCTGGTCCCCGTCCCGCCGGGGGTCCAGGGCGAGCCCGACCCGGCCCGCGAACCCCCGCCACCCCACCAGCGCTCTTCCTGATCGCCGTAGCGTGAGTAATCGCGGTCTTGCAGTCCCATCGAGCGGTTCCGTGCCGGTGAAAAATCGGTGAAAGGGGCGTTAAATCGTCTGTTTCGATCGGCGGGGAAAAGTGCCTGACACCCTCTTCCTGCTGATTGTTTAGCAATGAGCGGCAAAAAAGTGTCCGGAACTTTTTGTGCAAAGCACCCGAAGAGCGAGTTCCTCGCAAAAGGTTCCGGACACTTTTTTACCGCACGATCCTTAGCCTACCAAGTCGCGGATGACCTGTCCGAAGACGTCGGTCAAACGGAACGGTCGTCCGGCATAGGTGAAGGTCAAGCGTTCGTGATCCAAGCCGAGTTGGTTCAGCATCGTGGCTTGGATGTCATGCACATGAACCGGAGTTTCGATCGGGTGAAAACCGAGTTCATCCGTGGCCCCGATCGTCTGGCCGGTGCGGATGCCGCCGCCGGTCATCCACATCGTGAAGGCTTGCGGGTGGTGGTCACGCCCGCCCGACCGACCCAGCGCCGCGCTCGCCTCCACCATCGGCGTCCGGCCGAATTCGCCCCCCCAGACGACGAGCGTGTCGTCGAGCATACCGCGGCGTTTCAAGTCGGTGATCAGCGCCGCGCAAGCCTGGTCGACGTTCTTGCACTGCGTCCGCAGCCCCCCCTCGACGTTCGAATGGTGGTCCCAATCGCCATGATAAAGCTGGATGAACCGAACGCCCCGTTCGGCTAACCGGCGGGCGAGCAAGCAACTGTTGGCGAACGACGTCTTACCCGGCTCGGCGCCGTACAGTTCCAGCGTCTCAGCCGTTTCGTCCGCCCAATCCATCAGCTCAGGGGCACGGGACTGCATCCGATAAGCCATTTCATACGCCTCGATGCGGGCGTTGATCTCGGGATCACCCAGGACGGCCAGCCGCTGGCGGTTGAGGTTCCCGATCAGGTCGATCGTTTGCCGCTGGGTTCGCGAATCGACGCCCGCAGGGTTGGCGACGTGCAAGATCGGGTCGCCTTCGCCTCGAAACGGCACACCTTGGTGCTCGCCAGGCAAAAACCCCGCGTCCCACATCGCGGCGCCGCCTGACAAGTTCCCGCCGCTGGTCAGGACGACGAATGCCGGCAGGTCATTCGCTTCGCTGCCGATGCCGTACGACAACCACGCCCCCATCGCCGGACGCCCCGGCAACGGGCTGCCGGTGTTGAACATCAATTGGGCGGGAGCGTGATTGAATTGGTCAGTATGGACACTGCGGATGATCGCCAGGTCATCAGCGACCTTGGCGGTGTGCGGCAGGATCTCCGAAATCTCTGCCCCGGATTCACCGTGGCGAGAAAAACGGAACCGCGGCCCCAGCACCGCCGCGTCCGGTTGAATGAAAGCATAACGCTGGCCCGCGATCACCTCCGGCGGCAACGGCTTGCCTTCCAGCTCGATCAGCTTCGGCTTGTAATCGAACAGATCCAATTGGCTCGGCGCACCCGCCATGAACAGATAGATCACCCGCTTCGCCCGAACGGGGCGGTGCAGCCCCATCGGCGGCTCAGGTGGCGTCACCGACGGGTCGACCGCAGGTGACTCCGGCGGCGAGGCGGCGGACCAACGGGCAGCAGGCGTGGCGAGCAACGAGGCGAGCGCGAGCTTCCCCAACCCGATACCACAGGTCGAAAAAAGCTGTCGCCGCGTAACCTCTGCCGAGCAGTTCTCGGCGACCGAATTGGGTCGTTGAAAATTCATGGTGTCGTGATCGCTTCGTCCAAGTTCATCAACGCCCGGGCGACGAGTCCCCAAGCGAAAGCCGATTCGGGCTGTTCCAGCCCCGTGTAAAATTCGGCGATCGCCGCCGTCTCTTCAGCGGTCGGCGGACGGGTCAACAACCGCCGAAACAACACTTCGATGATTCGCTCGTCAGGCTCCCCGGGCAACTGCCGCAACACGTCCTCGGCCAGCGCCGTCCCCATTTCCAGAAACATCGCGTCGTTCAGCAGAGTCAAAGCCTGCAACGGTGAATTGCTGACGTCGCGGCGGGGCATGCAGGTTTCACCCGTCGGCCCGTCGAAAACCCCGAAGGCCGCGAACGGAGCGGTCCGTTTGGCGTAGGTATAGACCGACCGGCGGTAGCGATCGCCACCCTGCGATTCGTTCCAAGCGACGCGGCCGTAAGCCTGGTTCGTGACGCTCGCGGGCTGTGGCGGAAAGACACTCGAACCGCCCCAAACATGTGTCAACAACCCGGCGGCCGACAACAGCGAATCGCGTATCCGTTCCCCTTCCAATCGCCGCCGCGGCCCGCTGGCGAGCAGCCGATTTTCGGGATCGATTTCCCGACCCGCTTCGCTGACCCGGCTGTCCCGTTGGTAGGCGTCGGTCAGCACCAGGCGACGGTGCAACCGCTTGACCGACATGCCGTCCTCAAAAAATTCCGTCGCCAGGTAATCGATCAGTTCGGGATGAGACGGCGATTCGCTCTGTGTCCCGTAATCGCCGGCCGTGTCGACGATGCCGCGCCCGAACAATTCTCGCCAAGCCCGGTCGACGGTGACGCGCGCGAACAGCGGGTTAGCGGGGCTGACGAGCCACCGTGCGAACTCCTCTCGGTTGGTCGGCGGCGACTCGACCGTCCCTGCAAAAATCTCCGGGATCGACGCCTCGACCGTTTCGCGGGGATGCAAGTACTCGCCACGGTGATAGCGGTGCGTGACCCGAAAATCTTCCTCCGGCCGTTGACGCAGGACCAGCGTCCGGACCGGCTCGGGCACTTTCCCCCGCAACTTCTCGATCGCCGCACGCTCCTCGCGCAAGGTCTCGCCCTGTTCGATGAAGCGTCGCCGGATGCGATCGAGCGACTCGGCGGGCGGAAGTTGGTCGGGGTCGCGCCGCCAAAGGTCAAGCTCCGCCTCGATTTCAGCCTCCAGCGGCAATGCGGCAACAGCCGATTGGAAAGTGCCCGGTTCCTCGGCGTCCCGATCAACGTTACCAGGCTCATCAGAGCCCGGTTCGGCCACAACCGGCCCATCGACAACCTGCTCGGCCGGAGCAAGCGAGAAGCGAAACCGCCCCAGCGGTGCGGCGAAGTGGCGTTCGAAGGTCATTTCGACCGACCAGGGCTCCCCCGGTTCGAGTGGCCGTTCGAAATGAGCGACCCACCGTTCGGCATGCCCTTCCCGGCCGCTGGTCGACCAACCGGTCGAACCTTCGCCGTCGATCACGTTCGCGGCATCCGCCGAACCGCTGCCGATGCTGATCTTGCCGTAGCTGGCCGAAGCCCCGCTCAAACCGACCGGTTGGCCGGCCTGAGTCACCACCAGCTCGCTCAGGAAAAAGTCGCCGCGGCGCCCTTCGTAAAACGCCATCCCGGGGCCGCCGGCCGGCAACGAATCGTCCGGCAACGCTTCCAAACGGATCGCGGCGTAGGAACCGCCCTCGGGAAGCGGATCGAAATGGAGCGTATAAACCTCCCGTTTCGTCACGTCACCCGACGCCAGGATCGAGCCGTCCTCCAACGTCCTCAGGATCGGCAACGTGCTGGTCATCTCTCGCGGCACCACAACTCGCCAATCGCCCGCAGTCGCACGCAGCTTTTCCAAATACGCCTGGAATTCGCCCCAAACCGACGCCTGCCGTTCCGACTCGCTCGGCGGTTCGACACTTTCCTGTTCCTCGCTCGCCTGTTCCTCGCTCGCCGGATCGGCCGGCGCCTCAGCCGACGCTTCGCCACTCGCCGCCGATTCGCCGGGAACCACGTCGACGGCCACCGATTCGGCGGGGGCCGTGTCGTCCGCGTCCGATTCAGACGGCGTCGCGGGCGGACTCAGCAAATACTTCGCGATCAACCCATCTTCGAGCGACCGGATCTCAGTCAAAATCTCCTCGCGACGCTCGGTTACGCCCCGATCCTCAATCTTCGCTTCGATATCATCCGCTTCGTTCAAAAAGGCAAACAGCGAGTAATAATCGCGGTGCGTGATCGGGTCATACTTGTGGGTGTGGCACTGGGCGCAACCGATCGTCAATCCCATCCAGACCGTCCCGGTGGTGGCGACCCGGTCGTTCATCGCATGGAAACGGAACTCCTGAGGGTCGATCCCGCCTTCCTCGTTCAGCATCGTGTTGCGATGAAAACCGGTCGCGACACGGTCCTCAGGAGCAGCGTCTTCCAACATGTCGCCGGCCAACTGCAAGATCGAGAAACGGTCGTAGGGCATGTCTCGATTCAAGGCATCGAGCACCCAATCACGGTAGGGCCAAATCGTGCGTGGCCGATCCTTCTCATACCCGTTCGTATCGGCGTAGCGAGCGAGATCGAGCCACGGTCTGGCCCAACGTTCGGCATACTCCGGCGACGCCAACAACCGGTCGACCAATCGGGCGTAAGCGAGCGGCGAAGGGTCAGCGGCAAACGCGTCCGCTTCCTCCGGCGTCGGCGGGATGCCGATCAAATCGAGATGCAGTCGGCGGACCAAGTCATGCGGGGCCGCGCGACCCCCCGCCCGCAGGCCCGCGGCTGCCAAGGCGTGATCGAGAAACGCATCGATCGGCGTCGACGGCGCCGTAAGCCCAGCCGACTCCCCAGCCGCGCCAGACTGCCCGTCAACAACCGATCCGACCACCGGGACCGCCGGGCGAGTCGGCGGAATGAACGCCCAATGCGTCTGGAACTCAGCTCCCTGATCGATCCATTTCGCCAGCGTCTCCGTTTGCTCGGGCGTCAGCGGCTCGTGGCTGCCGGGAGGCATCCGCAAATCGTCATCCGAGCTCGTCACCCGGACCCACAAATCGCTCTCGCGGTGGTCTCCGGGGGTGATCGCCCGATATCCCCCACGGTCGCTGACGGCGTCATCAAACTGATCCAACCGCAAGTCCGCTTCACGGGCGGCCTCGTCGGGGCCATGGCAAGTGAAACAATTCGCCGCCAAAATCGGCCGCACCTGAGTCCGAAAATCGACCCGCTCCGCCACCGCCGAACCAGCCTCCTCCGCCCTCACCCCGCCGTCAGCCATCCAAAAACAAACGGGTAAAATCAGCGCAAACCACCCCAGAACGCCCTCAACGCCAGAAAATGACGTCAGGCGGTAGGCGCTGCGACAACGGCTCATCGGCAGGACACGGAAATCGATCAAGGGAAAAAACCGCATCAAAAAGGGGCACCAGTCACGAGCGAACCGCCACACAGCCAATCCGCACCCAACACCCCCATTTTCGCCGCCAGAGCCCAAAAGTGCAAGTTGAAGGCACGCAGCCGACAAACAGCCAGCCAAGTGAGGGCCGGTCAGCAAACCGGCCGGAGAACACAGGAATCCGCCAAATGTTGGTGGCAAGTCCGCTTGAATGCGGCCACCGCGACGTGGGCCGGAACGAGGTCATAGAGACCGAGGGCGGAAAAAGGGGACGGAGGCAGTTTCGATTCAGTGAAAAAGCAGTGCACTCGCGGCGAGGACGCTTGCATAGATCGTGATGTAAATCCCGACGATCGTTATTGCGATCGGCAACAGAATGTAGAACAACATGAGGGGAACCCCGATGATCCATGCCGCCCAACCGGTTTCGTTTTGCATCATTCGCGAAGTCAATAACCGCCCCATGATGAAGTAAAACGCGAATCTCGAAGCCCGCACCGTCAATACGCCAATGGCAAGCCCGCCCACAACGAATAGTGGCATGGTAAATCGAGATCCCGCACCAAAAGCGGCAACGCCCGCCGCAACCGGGTAAAATACAACCGAGGCGAAAAGCATCCCGTCAATGTGATTTACTGCCATATTGCGGATCCGACGAGGGAGTGGTGGTACATCGCTTCGTCGCAGAGTAATGAGCGATCGTCACGACTGAAAGAGCGATGGCCCTAAAGCATATGGGCCAGCACCATCCGACACGTTTGCCCAGCTCCCTTCTCCCCCGGTTCTGCGGGGGAGAAGGGTTTGGGATGAGGGGGCTACAGCAGCCTCGAGTGGGTCCGGAACGTGCCACCCAC
>RECD01000086.1 GCA_007694185.1 Planctomycetaceae bacterium | reverse complement strand
GCCGGGCAGACGATGTCGCAGGCGATGCGGGGGATCGCCGACGAGTTTTCCCCACCGGTCTCGGAGGAGTTCGCTTTTTGTTGGGAACAGCAAAATTTGGGGCTGTCACCGGAGGCGTCGTTTCAGGAATTGGCCAAGCGGACGAGCATCATCGAGATCAAGATTTTTGTCGTCGCCATGTCGATCCATCGCTCGACCGGGGGCAACCTTTCGCAACTGCTGATCAAGCTGTCCAACGTCATCCGTGAACGGGAGCGGATCCGGGGCAAGGTTGACGCGCTTACCGCTGAAGGTAAGTTCCAGGCCTACCTGTTGATCGGCTTGCCGTTCGTGCTGGCCGGCGTCATCGCGATCATCAACCCGGGTTACATGACGCCCTTGTTTCGCTATCCGATCGTGTTCGTCATCGCGGCCGGACTGCTGTCCGTCGGCTACTTGTGGATGAAAAAGATCATCAATTTTGACCAGTAGGTGAGCGGCCGATGCCCGACAACATTCCGACAGCGTGGATTTTCGCCGGCCTGTCTTTGGTCGCGATGGCCGTATTGGCACTGTGGGGCAAAAAATCGACCGCGCAGGAGCGGATCGAAGAGCTCTCCTCCTCACGGCCCAGCGGTTCCAACGCCCCGGCGGGCGGAAAGGACGCGATCAGTGTGGGGGTGCAGAAGTATGTCCAGCATGAGCAACGCAAGAACGCGTTGCGACATCGCCTGATCCAGGCCGGCTTCTACAACCCGAATTCGGAATATTGGCTGACCATCGTCAAGGCGATCTCGCTGTTGGTTCCGGTCGGCCTCGGGGCGGGGATTTCGCTGATCACCACGATACCGCCGACGATCACGCTGTTGGTGGGGGCGGTGGTCGGTATGTTCGGCCTGTTGGTCCCCTCGTTCGTGCTCGATGCCCGCAAAACCGCTCGTCAAAAGAAGCTCCGTCGCTCCGTCCCCGATGCCTTGGACGTGCTCAGCATCTGTCTCGAAGGGGGCATGAGCCTCTCGGCCGCCTTATCCCGTGTCTCTCAGGAATTGGCCCAGGCGCACCCGGACTTGGCGTTGGAATTGGCGATCGTCGACCGGGAATCGCGGATGGGGATGAGCGTCGGTCAGGCGATGCGGCAATTCGCCGAGCGTTACGACCTGGAGGAGATCCGCAGCATGTCGAGCGTGATTTTGCAAGCCGAACAATATGGCTCGAGCTTGGTCGACGCGATGAACGTGTTCGCCATTTCGATGCGCGAAAAGCGGTCGCAACAGGCGGAAACCAAGGCACAACAGGCGGTGATCCAAATCATCTTCCCGACGCTGTTTTGCATTTTCCCGGCGTTGTTTTTGGTCATCATCGGACCGGCCGCAGTCCAGATTTACGAAACGCTTGTTCTCAAGAACCCGCCCTGATCGCATGGCGGCGACCGCCCGTTCCGCCGGGCTGGTGAACATCAGGCCAGGTGTGCGATGATAGCGGGATGAACGGCATCCGCTACGTCGAACTGCACTGCAAAAGCAACTTCTCGTTCCTGGAAGGGGCCTCGCATCCCGACGAACTGGTCGAACGGGCGGCGGAACTGGGTTATTCCGGTATCGCCATCACCGATCGTCACTCGCTGGCCGGCGTCGTGCGGGGTTGGGCTCCGGCCAAAGAAGCCGACATCCCCTATTTGGTCGGGACCGAAATCCATCCGACCGATGCCCCGATGATGGTGCTGTGGCCCAGCGACCGGGCCGCCTACGGGCGGCTATGTCGGTTGATCAGTCGTGGCCGCATGCGGGCGGAAAAGGGACACTGCGAGCTGGCTTGGGAAGACGTCGCCGAATGGAGCGACGGGATGTTGGCGGCGGTCGGTGCCGGGCGGGAATCGGACCCTCGGTTCCTTGCCGGCCCGTTCCGCGACACATTCGGCGATCGCGGCTACCTGCTCTGCGAATTGCACCGGGGCGTCGATGACGGCGCCACCGTCGCGGCACTCGCAGAGCTCGCCCGGCAAACCGCTGTCCCGTTGGTCGCGGCCGGCGACGTCCACTATCACGTTACAGACCGGGCGATCTTGCACGACTGCGTCACGGCGATCCGGTGCGGCGAAACGATCCGCGACGTGCAGGCCCAACGGTTCGTCAACGCGCAGCGGCACTTGCGGTCATTGGAAGAGATCGAGCGGATTTACAAGTCGATCCCGGCGGCGATCAGGCGGACGGTGGAGATCGCCCAGCGGTGCGAGTTTCGGCTCGAACAGCTTCGTTACGAGTATCCCGAGGAACTGGCACCACCTGGCATGGCGCCGCTGGAACACCTCAAGCGGTTGACTTGGGAGGGTGCCAAGCAACGCTGGCCGGGCGGCGTGCCGGCCAAGGTGATCGAGACGCTAAGGCACGAGATCGGACTGATCGGCGAATTGCGGTACGAGGCTTACTTCCTCACGGTCTGGGACATGGTGCGGTTCGCCCGCCAGCGAAATATACTCTGCCAGGGCCGCGGCAGCGCGGCCAATTCGGTGGTCTGCTATTGCTTAGGTATTACCAGCGTCGACCCGTCGCGCGGCGACCTTCTGTTCGAACGTTTCATCAGCCGAGAGCGGAACGAGGCGCCGGATATCGACGTCGATTTCGAGCACCAGCGACGAGAGGAGGTCTTGCAGTACTTGTATGCCAAGTATGGTCGCGATTCCGCCGGGATGACCGCGGCGGTGACGACCTATCGGCTCCGCGGGGCGATCCGCGAGGTCGGCAAGGCGCTGGACATCTCCGCCGACCGGATCGCGGCGCTCGCCAAATTGGTCAGCGGCTATTCGTCCGATCCCCAGTGGGAGGATCGCTGTCGGGCGGTCGGAATCGACCCCGAATCGCCCAGCGGGCGGCGGTTCATCAGACTGATCGGCGAATTGATCGGCTTTCCCCGTCATCTCTCCCAGCATGTCGGCGGGATGGTGATCACGGCCGGCAATCTGTGCGAACTGTGCCCGATCGAAAACGCCGCGATGCCCGGCCGGACGGTAATCCAGTGGGATAAAAACGATTTGGATGAACTGGGGATTTTGAAGGTCGACGTGCTGTCGTTGGGGATGTTGTCCGCGATCCGGCGCTGCTTTGAGCTGGTCGAACGTCACCATTCGCAGCGTTGGTCCCTGGCCACGATCCCCCCTGAGGACACCGCGACCTACGACATGATCTGCCAAGCCGACACGATCGGGGTGTTTCAAATCGAGAGCCGGGCGCAGATGAGTATGCTGCCGCGACTCCGTCCGCGATGCTTTTACGATTTGGTGATCGAAGTCGCGATCGTTCGGCCCGGACCGATCCAGGGCCAGATGGTTCACCCCTTTCTGGCGGCGCGGGACAACCCCGCCGCGGTCCGTTATCCGAACGACGCGATCCGAGGGGTGCTGGAAAAGACTCTCGGTGTACCGCTGTTTCAGGAACAAGCGATGCGGCTGGCCGTCGTCGCCGCGGGGTTCACGCCGGGCGAGGCGGACCAGCTCCGCCGTGCGATGGCGGCCTGGCGTCGCCCCGGCGTGATCGATCGGTTTCGGCGTCAATTGATGGAGGGGATGGAAAAGAACGGGCTGTCGGGTGAATTCGCCGAACAGGTCTTTCGTCAGATCCGCGGTTTCGGCGAGTACGGGTTTCCCGAATCCCATGCGGCCAGTTTCGCACTGCTGGTCTACGTCTCGAGTTATCTCAAACGGCACTATCCTGCGGCGTTTTGCGCGTCGCTGCTGAATAGCCAACCGATGGGTTTCTATACCCCCTCGCAACTCGTTGCGGATGCCCGCCGACACGGCGTCGACGTTCAGCCGCCCGACGTGAACCACAGCGAATGGGACTGCACGTTGTTCCAAAAACCGGTTTCACCAGCGCCCGGGCTGCGACTGGGGCTGCGGATGATCCGAGGACTTCCTGCGGAAGCGGCGGAGCGGGTCGTTTGCCGGCGCGGCGAAGCGGGCCCGTTTCGTGATCTGGCCGACTTGAAACGCCGTGCGGAATTGACCCAAGGCGTGGTCACGGTGCTGGCCGATGCCGATGCCCTGGCCAGCTTGACCCGCGACCGCCGGGCCGCGATTTGGCAATCGTTGGCACAAGAAAAGTCGACGCGGGACATGCCGCTGTTGGCCGGTATCGGCGATGCGGACGAAGACGTTCCGGAGTCATTGCGGGCAATGCCGGCCAACGAGGCGGTGCGGGCCGACTACCAGACCACGGGACTCAGCCTCAAGGCACACCCGATCTCTTTCCTGCGCAAGCGGTTGTTGCAGCGCGGCTGCGTCACGGCCGCGGAGCTGGCGGATCTTCGCGACGGGCGACAGGTCAAGGTCGGCGGGTTGGTGATGCTGCGTCAGCGTCCGGGCACCGCCAAGGGGGTGACCTTCGTGACGCTGGAAGACGAAACCGGTGCGATCAACTTGGTCTGCTTCGCCGCGGTGTGGAAGCGGTTTTACGCGACAGCGAAGACCAGTCCCGCCTGGTTCGTTCAGGGAAAACTCGAGAGCCGACAGGGGGTGATCCACCTGATCGTCGGGCACATTGAAGACCTGAGTGGCGAGTTGGACGGGCTGTCGGTCCCCAGTCGCGACTTCCGCTGAAGGTTGGCGGCGAGCTGTCGGGCTCAATCGGGGCCGTCGACGGATCAATCGCCTCGGCGGAGCTGTTCCGGGGTGATCACTTCCTCGCCGCGAGCGGTCGCCGGGGGGCCGGCAAGCGGCGGGTTTTCGAAGAACGCGCCGTCATCCACCATCCGCGGGTCGCCGGTCTGGCGGAGTTCCGCCAACAAGCGATTTCGCAAGGATTCGCGAATCGCTTGATAGTCGGAATCACCGGCGACGTTATGGACCTGATCCGGATCGGCTTGCAGGTCATACAATTCCTCGCCCGGCCGGCGGTCGTAGGCCAGTCGGAACAGGGGCTTCCAGGTCGGGTTGTCGCGTTGGCTCACCAGCCAAGCCTTGGTAGGGCCGGCGTCTTCATCGGGCAGGGTGACGCGGGTCCGGTTGGTCATCTCTTGCATTGTCGGTGGGTTGTCGCCATCGAGGCGGTAGGGTTCGCCCAGCGGCCACCGGTCGGGCCGGAAGTTGATGATGTACAGGTGATCGTGGGTGCGAATGGCGCGCTGCGGGTAGGGCAAAAAACCGTCACGGGCGTTGGCGACGTGCCGTTCGCGGCCGATGAAGACGGCATCCCGCTTGGGGTCGATTCGCCCGGAGGAATCGTCGGCCAGGATCGGCACGAGGCTGCGGCCGGTCATCGATTCGGGAATCTCGACGCCGGCCAATTCGAGAAACGTCGGTGCCAGGTCGGTGAGGCTGACCAGATCATCGACGACGCGGCCTGACGGTTGGGAACCGCCACCGGCCCAGCGGATCGCCAGCGGCACGCCCGCCCCGAAGTCATAAAGATTGCATTTGCCATGCGGAAAACCGGGGGCCCCATGATCACCGCTGACGACCACGACGGTCCGTTCCCACTCGCCGACCGCTTTCAACTTTTCGATCAACAAGCCGAGTGCGGTGTCGAACGCCATCGCCTCACCAAAGTAGTCCGCCAGGTCCTCGCGGACCGTCGGGACGTCCGGCAGGAAGGCCGGCATTTTGCCTTCCAATTGATCGGGATCGAGCCCCCACAGGTCCTTTCCCGAACCCTGAATCCAAGTCCGGTGAACGTTCGTCGGTCCGAACCAGAAGCAGAACGGTTGGTCGGGTTCGCGATCGGCCAGGAAATCATCGAAATTGCCGAGTACTTCGTCGTAGAGCGTCTGCTTCGCCTCTTCGATCGTCATCCCTTCGGTCGCCATTCGGGTCACGTTCTGGGAGAACTGATTGAAACGCCGACCGGCCTTTTCGTACGCATGGTCGCGGCCGCCGTAGGGGGCGTCGGGCGGCGAACCGGGGCTCCAGACCTTGTAGGACTTGCCGATGTGGTATCCGGCGTCGCGGAGCAACATCGGGTAGGCCGGTAAGTTGAACTCCCAGACGGCGCCGTTCAGAATGGCCGCCCGTCCGGCTCGCCAAAAGTGCTGACCCGACAGCAACGCGCTGCGACAGGGGGTGCAACTGGGGGCGGAGACGAAGGCGCGCCGAAACAGCACGCCTTCCGCGGCGATCTGGTCAAAGTTTGGGGTGCGGATCAGGTCATTCACCGATCCGGGGCCATCGATCTTCGCGTAGGCGCTCGCATGGCGTCCCCAATCGTCAGCGAAGGCAAACAGGATATTCGGCCGCTCCGATTGGGCCGTCGCGATACTGGAGAATCCGAAGACAAGCCCCAGGGCGAGAACCGGTAGGCAGGACCAAGCGGGTGGTCGAGCGGCGCGAAGATTCATGATGAAAAGTGGGGAAAGGAGGAACCGGGCGGGACGATTCGGACGACAGACCCCGGTCAGACGTCGAGGTTACGTACGTCCAACGCGTGCTTTTCGATGAACTCGCGACGCGGTTCGACCTTGTCCCCCATCAGCAGACGGAACATTTCGTCGGCCGCGCCAGCATCCGTCAGATTAACCAAAATCAGCGTCCGGTTGGCGGGATCGAGGGTCGTTTCGCGGAGTTCCTCCGCGTTCATTTCGCCGAGGCCTTTGAAGCGAGTCAGTTGCAGCCCCTTTTCACCGGCCGCTCGGACTTCCGGCAGGAGGCTGCGAAGGTCTTCCAAACCGCGGCTGTTTTCGTCTTTGACCAGTTCGAAACGGGAAGTCGTTGAGCCGGTTCGGTCGGCGGGTACGAGATCGTCGATCCCGAAGCCAAGCGGTTCTAAGTCCTTCAACCCGGCGTTGATCGTCCGCACTTCATGGAGTTCGACGAGGTGGGCGATCTTAGGGGGGGCGGCCGCAGGTTCGGGCTCAGCGGGACTTTCGCTCGCGGCATCCAGTGCGGCCGCTTTCTCGATTTCCTCTTGCTCGGTATCGAGCACCAAGCCGCGTTCGCTCATGAACGCCTCGGCCTGTGTCAGGTCATAGAACCAATGATCCTCGTTGCCTGCGAACAGGTGCAGTGTCGGCAACTTTCCGAGTTGGGGATCGAACCGCAGCGAATGGGCGCGCAGGCTGACGCCGCGGCGTTCCATGGCGATGATCGCGTCTTCGACTGCGGCTAGCGCGATGCAGAGCTTTTCCATCGACTCTCCCTCGGCCGATCGCCCGTCCTCGCAGAGCAGCTTGGTGCCGATGAGGCCGCGCTGCAGCATCTGCGACTTCATTTCCTCTTCCGTCTGGACGTAATACTTCTCTTTACCTTTGACGACACGGAATAGCGGGGGCTGCGCCACGTACACGTGCCCGCCGGCGACCAATTGGTACATTTGGCGGTAGAAGAAACAGAGCAGCAACGTGCGGATGTGGCTGCCGTCGACGTCGGCGTCGGTCATGATCACGATTTTGTTGTACCGACGTTTGGTCAGATCCTGATCTTCACCGATCCCGGTGCCGAAGGCCTGGATCATCGATTGAACCTCCTCGTTGGCCAGCACCTTGTCTTCGCGGCTTTTGTAGGCGTTGATGATCTTCCCCCGCAGCGGCAGGATCGCTTGGAATTCGCGCATCCGCCCCCCTTCGGCCGACCCGCCGGCCGAGTCACCTTCGACGAGGTAGATCTCGCACTCTTCCATGTTCTTACTGATGCAATCCCGCAATTTGCCGGGCAACCCGCCCCCTCCGAGCGCGTCCTTGCGCTTTCGCAGCAGGTCCTTCGCCTTGCGAGCCGCTTCGCGGGCCTCATAGGCCAGCAGCGCCTTGCGGGCGATCGTTTTCGCCGTTTTCGGGTTTTCCTCCAAGTACTTCGCCAACTGTTCGCCGACGCCCGCGTTGATGATGCCCTCCACGTCGCTGTTGCCAAGCTTGGTCTTGGTTTGTCCCTCGAACTGAGGATGAGGGACGCGAACGCTGATCACCGCCGTCAGGCCTTCGCGGAAGTCATCACCCGATGGGGTCGTGGTTTTATAGAGATCCTCTTTCTTGCCGTAATTGTTGATCGTGCGGGTCAGGGCGGCCCGGAAACCGCTAACGTGGGTGCCGCCTTCGATCGTATGGATGTTGTTCACGAAAGATTGGGTGTTCTCGGTGAACTCCGTGCTGTACTGCAACGCGATCGAGTACTCCACCCCTTCCCGTCCGCCCTCAAAGAGGATCACGTCCGAGTGCAGCGTGTCGCTGGCGCGGTTCAGGTGTTCGACGAACTCGATGATCCCTCGTTCGTACTTGAAATCGCCGCCTTCCCCGTTGCGTTCGTCCAGGAACTTAATGTGGACTCCCGAATTGAGGAACGCGAGTTCCTGCAGGCGCTTGTAGATCGTGTCGAACGAGTACTTCGTCTGTTGAAAGATCTGGGAATCGGCCTTGAACGTCGTTTTGGTACCGGTCTTTTTGGTCGGGCGACCCTGTTTGATCGGGCCGGTGGGAACGCCACGCTCGTAACCCTGGGTCCAAGTCGACCCGTCCCGACTGACCTCGACTTCGCACCACTGCGACAGGAAATTCACGACGGTAACCCCGACGCCGTGCAGGCCACCGCTCGTTTGGTAGGCGCCTTTCTGGAACTTCCCGCCGAACTTCAGCACGGTCATCACCCCTTCCAAGGTGCTGACTTCGCGTTCGAGCTCATTGGATAGCTGTTCGTGCCGGGTAACCGGGATGCCGCGACCGTCGTCCTCGACCGTCACGCTGCCGTCGGTATGCAGGATCACGGAAACGCTTTTGGCGAATCCGGCCATCGCTTCGTCGATGGAATTATCGACGACCTCGTAAACGAGGTGATGCAAGCCTCGCGAGGAGGTGTCGCCGATGTACATGCCCGGACGCTCGCGAACGTGCTCGAGGTCGGACAGGTGCGTCAAATCCTTATCGGTGTACTCCGCGTTGGCGGCGATGACACTCCAAGCTTTCGCCGTCACGCCCTCCTCGGTCGCGTCTTCGTTCGGGTTGACGGGCAACGCGGATTCCGGGGGCGCGGATTCGGGCTGGGGAACGGGTTCAGGCGCCGGTGCGTCACTCATGAAAAATCGCTATTTTCGAAGCGGGAAAAGGCCAGCAATGTGGTCACAAAACCGGCCATCAGTCTACCGGCTGGCACCCCTGACGTCGATGAGGCGGAAACGGCGGCAATCGCCGTCACCGCCTTGCTGCTAAGGGGTGGTAATTTTCCCGTAGTTTCTCCGTTTGGCCTAAGTCATCGGGAGGCATCGGTGGTGAGACTCGGCAACAGACCGCGGCTATGCCGCTGCTGACGTCGCCCCGCCGGGCGTTGGCGGAGAATGCCGGTTATCAGCATTGCGCTCGGCGTTTGTCGATTTTTTGTGGCACGGCTACCTTGTAGGAGGACCAGGGCAGATGGTTTTTTTGCAGGCCGATCGAGCCCCGAGCCGAGAAACGAGACATCCGCTGCCACCGATCTCGACATCATGAACGCACCGAAAACCTTACCGGCCCGGCTTGGCCAAATGGCCGCCCGGACTCCCGATCGCTCGGCCTTCGTGTTTTTGGGAGATCGGGAAGAGCGAACGGAGTTGACCCTCGGGCAGTTGTGGGAACGCAGCGGCGCGGTCGCCCGGGCGCTCCAGACGCTGGGGATGGCCCCCGAATTCCGTTCCCCAGCGGCCCCCGAGTCGCCACGGGCGATGTTGCTCTTTCCGCCCGGACTCGATTTCTTGCCGGCTTTCTTGGGGGCGCAATTGGCAGGTTGGGTTCCCGTCCCGACCACCTATCCCAAGCCGCACCGGGCGAATCCCCAACTGGATGCCAGCGCCGCGAATTGCGACGCATCGGTCATCCTGACCGACGCGAAATCGCTCAAGTCTTTGGACCCCCGTCGCTGCAGAGCGGCCGGGGAATTGCCCTGCCTGGCGGTGGACGAACTCGTGCCAGAACCGAGCGACGCGGAGGCGATCGCTTGGGACCGTTGCACGGATCTCGATCACTTGGCGTTCCTGCAATACACCTCGGGCAGCACCAGCGAACCCAAAGGGGTCAAGATCTCCCATCGAAACCTCCGTTCCAATTTGGACGCGATCCGCAAGGCGTTCCAATTGGATCGGCTGATCGAAGCCGATCAAACGGGCGGACCTGGGGCGGACGGGGCGTCCGTCACCGCCGCGTTTTGGTTGCCGCATTTCCATGACATGGGGCTGATCGGCGGCATGCTGATGCCACTGGAATTGGGGTTTCGAACGGTTTTGATGAGCCCGCAATCTTTCGTCCAGCGGCCTTTGCGTTGGCTCGAGGCCGTTTCGCGTTTCGGGGCGTGCGTCACGGGGGCACCCAACTTTGCCTTTGACCTGTGTGTTCAGCGGATGTCCCCCGCGGACACGGAACGGCTCGATCTGTCCGGATTGCGGCTACTGTTTTGCGGTGCCGAGCCGATTTTGCCGGCGACACTCCGTCGCTTTCAGGATCGGTTCGAAACGGCACAACTGGCAAGCGACTGCTTTTATCCCTGCTATGGCCTAGCCGAGTCGACCTTGCTGGTGGCTGGCGGCGATGGACCGGGTGAGTTGTCTGTGCTGGAAATCGACCGGCAGGCGTTGGCAGACGGCGTGGTCAAGCCGGCCGGGAATCGGGCCGGGAGCGGGAAGGCGACGGCGTTGGTGAGTTGTGGCCGGGCGGTCGTTGGCGGGCAATTGCTGATCGTCGACCCCACGACTGGCGAACCGCTTGGCGAGCAGCGTGTGGGCGAGATCTGGCTCCGCGGACCGAGTGTTTCTGCCGGCTATTGGAACGCGTCTCCGCAGGACTCCGACCGGTTCGGTGCCCAAACGAGCCGGCCCGGCGGAGGATGGACTCAGCTTTTGTTTGGCGACGGGAGTCACCCCGAAGGCGGTTTTTTCAGAACCGGGGACATGGGCTTCCTGCACGAAGGCGATTTGTATGTCACCGGTCGGTTGAAGGAATTGCTCATCGTTCGCGGCCAAAATCATTTTCCGTCAGATATCGAATCGACGGTTGCCGGAGTCGCCGCCGCCGAACTGGGGCGCGTCGTGGCCGTTCGGATCGATTCATCCGAGGGTGAATCGCTCGGCATCATCGCCGAGTTTTCACGTCACGGGGAAGTGACGAGTCTGCCGGAGTTGGGCCGGCGGATCCGTGCCGCGGTGATCGAAGGCCATGAGATCGATCCGAGTCAAATCGTGTTCGTTCGCCCTAGCTCGATCCCCGTGACGACCAGCGGAAAGCCTCAGCGGCTGCGTTGCCAAGCCTGGTTCACCACCGGGCTGCCGGAAACCCTTTATCGCTGGCAGAGGCCGGGTGGCGGCCAGCTTCCGCCTTTGCAGGTGCTGCGTCTGCCGGATCGACCTGCCGCGAAGGACGTCCTGGAGGTGCAGGTCGCGTTGCAGGCTTGGATCGTGAGCTGGTTGGTCCAGCGTGGAGGGATCGAGGCGGCGGAGATCGATGTCGACCGTCGCTTCGATGAACACGGGCTCGATTCCCTCTTGGCGATCCGCTTGATCGGTGATCTGGAGGACAATTGTGGGGTCGAATTGACCCCGGTCGTCGCTTGGGAGCATCCGACGATCAGTGGCATGAGCAGGTTGATCGCAGCTCGGGTGTGTGGCTTGGCCGCGGACGATCAGTGGATGCGCGGCGAATTGCCGGCCCCGCAGTTGGCCACCCGTGATGACGCCGAGTGCTGACTTCATCGCCCGCCTGGGATACCGGATCGCGAGCGACCTTGCCGCAGCCGCAGGAGGATCGGTGAGCCGACAGGTCGGGATACCGATCAACCGGCTCGCGGGTGCGCCCGCTCGTAAACCGCTCGCAGATTCGCGGTGCTGAGGTGGGTGTAGATCTGGGTCGTGACGAGACTTTTGTGCCCTAGCAACTCCTGAACGCTACGGATGTCTGCCCCCGCGTCGAGCAGGTGGGTCGCGAAGGTGTGCCGCAGCGTGTGGGGGCTGGTGCGGGCATCGAGTCCGGCCGTGGCGATGTATTTTTCGAGCATCCTGCCGACGCTGCGTGTGGTCAGCCGTCTGCCGAAGCGATTCACGAATACGGCTGCCTCTGATCCGCGGGCTTGCTCGGTCGCGTGTCGCACCCGGACAGCAGCGTAGCCGCGGATCGCTCGGATCGCGTGAGACCCGAGCGGACTGATCCGCTCCTTTCGTCCTTTGCCACGGACGCGAGCGATCTGCTCGTCCAGATCGATGTCCCCATCGGACAACCCGACCACCTCGCTGACACGCAGCCCCGCGCTGTAGATGGTCTCAAGGATCGCGCGATCGCGTCGCCCCGCCGCATCCGAGTCCGGCGGTCCGGCCAACAAACGACCGATCTCCTCCGACGAAAGGAAGTGCGGCAACTTTCGCTGGGGGCGTGGATTTCGCAGCGGTTTGGCAGGATTCGAATCTGCTAAGCCCTGCCGCTGGGCGAACCGATAGAAGCTCCGCAGCGAAGCCAACTTGCGGGCGATCGTCGTGCGGGCGTAACCCGCTTCCTGTAGTGCCGCTTGAAATTGCCGCAACGTCTGTGGCGTCAATTGGCCGGCGTCCGGGACCCGTCCGATGGCCTGTTCCAGCCACCCGATCAGGCCCAGCAGGTCTTCGCGATACGACTTGATCGTCAGCTCCGAAGCGTTGCGTTCGACGGCAAGGTAGCGGAGGAACTGCGGCACGGCCTGTCGCATCGGATCTCCTGCTCAGCGGCGATCCGACAACGGGGTCCGCGGTTGCCGAGCGGGCGGCAGGTCAGCAGCCAAATCGCTATCTTGGGGGACGGCGTCGCGGATTTTGCGACACAGCGTGGCCGCGTCGTACCAGGAAAAATTGACTTCCGGATCGGCCGCGAAATGAGCGAGTTGGCGGAGCGTCGCGTCGCGGTTGGTGTCATCGAACAGGAAGATGAACTTCTCATCTCCCTTGACCAATGCCAACACGTTGATTTCGGTTTCCATGGTGAGTGGCCCAATCCGTTTTGCTAACTCGCCTGCGGCTTTTCGGGTGTCGGCATCCGACGCACACCCGACTAAGGATCGTGCGGTAAAAAAGTGTCCGGAACCTTTTGCGAGGAATTCGCCCTTCGGGTGCTTTGCACAAAAGGTTCCGGACACTTTTTTGCCGCTCGTTGCTAACTGGCTTATCGGCCGTTTACCCCGGGCAGAATGAGCAACCCATCGAGAGGGACCACAAGTTTGTTGCCTCGGTAGGGCCCCGAGTGGCAATCAGGACGAACGAGTGCCTTGGGGTGATTGCGGCGACTTTGACAGTTGAGTGGTCCGCGCGTCCCCGATGGCGAGGGCTCCCGTCGGGCAACGCGGGCAGTCAATCGCTTCGCCGCGAGTGGGTATCGGGCCCAGGGTTAGCCCAGTAACCAAAGCCGGCCGAGGTACAGCCAGAGCGGAATCGTCACGATTCCCGCGAATCCGGTCGCCAAGACCGAACGGACGGCGGTGGTCACGTCCTTGTTGAACATGCGGGTCAAGACCACGGGGAACACCGCCGACGGCATGGCGGCCTGCAAGACGATCACCTGACGCACTTCGAGGGAGAACGCCAGCAGCGACGCGGTGGCGAGCATCAACACCGGCATGGCGAGGAGTCGAAAGCCGCAAGCGGCCACGACCGTTCCGATCGCATTTCGCCAACGCACCTGACCGAAAAATTCCAGCAGGATCGCGCCGCTGAGCACCAACCCTAGCGGGATCGCACATTGTCCGAGCGCCGCCGCCATCTGATAGAACGGAGCGGGAATCCAGGGGCCGACCCCCAGTTGCTTCATCGCCAACGCGATCAGGATGGCGATCACCGGGGGGCTGACCCAAGTCCGACTCCGTTCCGCCCCTTCGGTGCCCCCGATCACCCAGATCCCGACGCTCCACAGCGCCAAGTCGACACCGACGTTGTGGAGGATCAGGCTGACTTCCGCTTCGGGATAAAAAAATTGCGCAAGCGGCAGCGGGATGTAGCCGTAGTTGCAAACGCCGACACTGAGTGCAAACGCCCGTTGCGATGCGTCGCTGTGCAGTCCGATTCGCGGGCCCCAGCGGCGGGCCATGCCGAGGGCCAGCACCAAGCCGAAGGCGGTGGAGATCAAGCCGAATAGCGGCGGGATCCAAGCGACCGCGAGTGACTCGAACGGCGGACCACCCAGGATTCGGTCGACGAACAGGGCCGGCAGCAGCACATACGCCGTCAGCCGTGCCAAGGACCCGTCCGCTTCTTGGGTGAACCAGTTGAGCCGGCGGGCCAGCGCGCCGGCGCCCATCACCAAAAAGACACCCATCACGCGGGAGACGATGGGCAGCAGATCGGTCATGACCGGCGGTTTGCGAGCGGTTGACGGACGGGAAAGGGACCGATTCGATCGAGCCCAAGATGCTCACAGAACTATCGCACAACGCCGCACCCCGGGGTATCCCTGCCGACGACCCCCGGCAAACGACGGCAAGAACTCGACCCGCCGGTTACCCTGAAGGGAGTCCTGGCGGTAACCCTCGGGTCGCGGTTACAACGACAGCTACCGGATTTCAGCCCGCCCATGCGGCGGATTTCTGTTTGAAGCCCCCGATGTCGAGCCTCCCCTGAACACCCTCTGTACAGTGGTTTCGGCTCGGTGGCCCACCCCACAGAGGCCCCGAGTCGAGCGATGGAAGCCCCGATGCCCGTAACCGATGTCCCGGTCGATAAGAGCGAAAACCGCGTCCGGGAGATGTTCCGCCAGGTCGCCCCTCGGTACGACCTGATGAACCATTTGCTGTCGCTGAACACCGACCGCTATTGGCGCTGGCGGGCGGTAAGGATGCTCGCCGTGATCGATCAGTCACCGATCTTGGACGTCTGCACGGGGACCGGCGACTTGGCGTTGGCGATCTCCAAACGCGTCGGCCCAGGGATCTCCGTGATCGGTTCCGATTTCTGCGGCGCGATGTTGCGAATCGCTCAGCAAAAGCAGTCGGGCGGCAAGTCACCTGTTCAAGGCAACGGCCCGGGCGATCCGCCGGGAACGGGCGGTGGGGAAAAAGGCGAGCGGCAGCCGGTGCGCTTCCTGGAAGCGGATTCCCAAGCTTTGCCGTTTCCCGACGACACTTTTCAAGCCGTCACGGTCGCTTTCGGGCTGCGAAACGTCCGCGACACGGACCGCGGTTTGGCGGAAATGGCCCGGGTCTGCAAGCCGGGCGGCCAGGTGATGGTGCTCGAGTTTTCCAACCCGACCCTGCCGGGATTTCGTCAGCTCTACCAGTGGTACTTCGAAAACGTGTTGCCGCGGATCGGCCAAACGTTGGCTCGTAACGACAAAGATGCCTACCGGTACCTGCAGCGATCCGTCGGCCAATTTCCCGACGGGCCGCGGTTGGTGCAGCGGATGGTCGCGGCCGGATTGTGTCGCGCCGATTACCGGCCGCTGACGGGCGGGGTGGCGACCATTTATACCGGCTACAAGCCGGAACGAGACACCTGATGAGCCGCCAATCTGCCAACGTCCATCCGGAGGGAGAGCCCCCCATCGTACTGGCGATCACCGGTGCCAGCGGCTCGATCTACGCCGCCCGGTTGCTCCGTGGCCTGCTGGCCTCCGGCCGAGATGTCCACTTGACGATCAGCCCCTCGGGGGCGGCGGTGATCCGACAGGAACTCGAGTTGACGATTGACTTGAAGCGATTCGATCCCGAACCGCTGATCGATTACCGACCGAATTGGTCGGATCGTCCGTTCTTTGGCCCTGCGCCGGACCTTAGCCGGCTGCGCTATCACCATTACCAAGACTACATGACTCCGATCGCCAGCGGCTCGTTCCTGACGGCTGGGATGGTCATTTGTCCGTGCAGCGGTTCGACGATGGCGGGGATTGCCCACGCCGCTTCGACCAACCTGGTGCAGCGAGCCGCGGAGGTCCACCTGAAAGAACGCCGCCGACTGGTACTCGTGCCCCGCGAAACGCCGCTGTCGACCTTCGCACTCGAAAACATGCACCGGATCAGCGTCGCGGGTGGGGTCGTCTTGCCCGCCATGCCGGGTTGGTATCACGGGGCAAGTTCGCTCGACGACTTGGTCGATTTCATTGTCTCGCGGATTCTTGACCAATTCGCGATCCCCAATTCGATCATTGCCAGGTGGGATGGCAGGGAAGCTGGGGAGAGTGCGCGATGACCACGGCGGCCGATCGTCCCGCCGGGCTGGCACGATTGCCAGAATTGCTGGGACTGATCCGATTCTCGCACACCCTGTTCGCGTTGCCGTTCGCCGCCTTAGCCACGGTCATGGCGATCTGCACGCCGCTGGACGGCGCCACCGTCGCGGTCGGTTGGCGACCGCTGCTCGGTATCTTGCTCTGCATGGTCTTTGCCCGTAGCACGGCGATGGCGTTCAACCGATTGGTCGACCGCTCGTTGGACGGGGCCAATCCCAGGACGGCGGGCCGTCATTTGCCGGCCGGGATCTTGAGTGTCGCCGAAGTCACCCGGTTCACCTGGTTTTGTGGGTTGGGGTTCGTTGCCGCGACGTTGCTGTTCCTTCCCAACCGCCTGCCGCTGTATGCCGCGGTCCCCGTCTTGGGGTGGCTGTGCGGTTACAGTTTGGCGAAACGCTTCACCGCCGCCGCCCACCTCTGGCTCGGCGTCGCCCTGGCTTTGTCGCCGCTCTGCGTCTGGCTGGCACTGCGTGGCTGGGTAACGACCGCCGACCTGACGGCACCGCTCCTGTTGGGGGGGGCGATCGCCGCTTGGGTGACCGGTTTCGACATCATCTACGCCTGCCAAGATGCCGATTTCGATGCCCGATCGGGCCTGCACAGCATTCCAGCTCGGTACGGTGTGGTCGGCGCATTGCGAATCGCGGCCGGTTGCCATGCCGTCACCTTGGTGTTGCTCGCTGTCCTCCCGTGGCTCGCCCCCGAGTTGGGGCTCGGTTGGCTGTGGTGGTCCGCGGTCGGGCTGGTCGGGGGGCTACTCATCTACGAGCATTTGTTGGTTTCGCCAAATGACTTGCAGCGGGTGAACATCGCTTTTTTTCACGTCAATTCGACGATCAGTCTGATCCTGCTGGTCGCAGGTGGGCTCGATTGCTGGCTGCGTTGAGCAAGCCTAAGTGATCGCCGACGCGGTAAGATCGTTGCGGGTTAACTTACTTGCTCCGCCACCGCACCCGTTGAATCGAGCACACCCCTGCGGTTAACACTCTGTTCGCTCGTAGATGTCGGAACCACTTGTTTCCCCGACCGATGCGAGGCTGGGCTTTGGTGCCGGGGCGGTAGTCGGATGGTGCCGACAGCGACGGCGGGGACTGGTACAGTAAAACCGCCGTCACCAACGCGGGGTGGGGCCATTCGCCGATCCGCCCCGCGGACGGGAAGATTGCGGGTGAAAAGTGTTCGAAAAGTTGCGATTCGGGCGGTTTCCGAGTCGTGAGCGTGATGAACCGTTTGTTAGGTTGCAAGAGATTTCAGATGATTGCCAGCGAAGTTGGGGCACGATTGCGAGAAGTTCGTGACAAGGTCGAAGCGGGCCAGCGATTGGGACTGGAGGACGGTATGTTTCTCTACGACCCGCGGGTGCCGCTGCAAGAGGTCGGGGTTTTGGCCAACTTGGTTCGCGAACGGATGAACGGCAATGTCGGCTATTACAACATCAACACGCATCTGAATCCGACCAACGTCTGTGTCTACCGCTGTCGTTTTTGCGCGTTCCGCAGCGACCTTCGCGATCCGAAAGGGTACGCGATGGACGACGCACAAATCCTCGCTCGCGGACGGGAAGCGACCGAGAACGGTTGCACCGAAATGCACATCGTCGGCGGTTTGCACCATCAGCGGCCCTACGAGTGGTATCGCGGCATCATTTCGACTCTGCACGAACATTACCCGCAGATCCACCTGAAGGCATGGACGGCGGTCGAGATCAATTGGTTCGAGTTCAAGACCGGCAAGAGCGTCCGCTGGGTCTTGGAAGACATGCGGGAGGCGGGGTTGGGGAGCTTGCCGGGCGGCGGGGCCGAAATCTTTCATCAAGAAGTTCGCGATCAACTGTGCGAACACAAGGCCAACACCCACGCCTGGTTGCAAATCCATCGTGCCGCCCATGAGGTCGGGCTGCGGTCGAATTGCACGATGCTGTACGGCCACATCGAGCAGGCCTACCATCGCATCGACCACCTGATCCGGTTGCGGGACTTGCAGGACCAAACGGGCGGTTTCCAGGTCTTTATCCCGCTCGCGTTCCATCCCGAAAACACGAAGCTGGATCAAATCAAGAAACCGTCGGCATTGATGGACTTGCGGACGATGGCGATCAGCCGATTGATGCTGGACAACGTGCGTCACATCAAGGCTTACTGGATCATGCTCGGGATCGGGACGGCGCAAACCGCCCTGGCCTATGGCGCGGATGACATCGACGGTACGGTTCGTCACGAACTGATCTACCACGACGCCGGTGCGACGACGCCGGAATGCCTGTCGGTTGACGCGATTCGCCAGTTGATTGTCGAAGCCGGTCGGGAACCGGTCGAACGCGACACGCTCTACCGCCACGTGATCCGGGACGAACACGATTTCAGCCGCTGGACGGTCGGCGAATCGGTCGACGAACCGGTGTTGGCCCGCTGAATCCGCAGCCGCTCGAGCCCGCCGGCGTCTTCGCCCCGGGCGTTCCTGCCGAACCGGGCTTCAATCCGCGGGCCGATGGGCGCATATTGACCGGATGCCCGGTCCGGTCAGCGGACGGATTTCGACCCTCGAACCCACACGGATTTTCGCATGTTACGAATCGGTTTGTTGTTGACAGCGGCCTTGGTAGCCTCCACCGCGCACGCCCAAGGGGCCGCTTCGGCCAAGGTGACGCACAAGGTTTTCTTTGACGTTTCGATCGGCGCTGAGCCGGCGGGGCGGATCGTGCTGGGCTTGTTCGGCGAGGACGTTCCGCGAACCGCGGAGAACTTCCGCGCTTTGTCGACCGGCGAAAAAGGACAAGGCCGATCCGGTAAGCCGCTGGCTTACGAAGGGAGCACCTTTCACCGTGTGATCCCGCAATTCATGTTGCAGGGTGGCGACTTTACTAAAGGCGACGGGACGGGCGGCGAGAGCATTTACGGCGACAAGTTCGCGGACGAAAACTTCAAGTTCCGTCACGACATCCCGGGTTTGCTGAGCATGGCCAATGCCGGCCCGAACACAAACGGTTCGCAATTTTTCATCACCACCGTCCAAACCCCGTGGCTGGACGGTCGGCACGTCGTCTTCGGGCGGGTGCTGGAAGGGATGGACTTGGTGAAGAAGATCGAAGCCCAAGGTTCGCAGACCGGACGGACCCGTGTGCCGATCAAGATCGTCAAGTCGGGTGAGCTGAAAGAGTAGTCGCCTCAACGCGACCAGATCATTCGCGGCTTGTCTCGACGGACGCGACGGCGGTTTCCCCGTGCGGTCGCCACTGGCGGAGGTTCGGGATCACGCGAAACCGATCTCCCCTCCCCAGCATTTCATACACCTGCCGGGTCCAGCGATAGGCTTCCGGCAGGTCACCGACGAAGGTGATCGGTCGGGGAAATGCGAGCGCCAGGTTCTCCGGCAGATCACCGATCCGCAGCACCCCCAGCAATTCGGGGGTCTCGGGATCTTGATGCGTCGTCGGCGGGTCAGCCAACACGATTTCCGTGATTTGGTCATCAAGCAAGGCGGCGTAGATCGCCGTCACAGCCGTCTCTCGCTGACCGTAAACCGCGATCGCCCCGTTCGTCGCTTCCCCGCGGAGCAGCGTGATGCTGCGGAGCAGGTCGCTGATTTGGCGTTCGGGCAGGGTTTGCCCCAACAGCGGGTAGGTCCTGCGAAGGCTCCAGAGGAAACCGGGGCCGATCGAAGTCGCTCCGGTGTTCCGCACTTCGACCACCGCCGTCGCGATTCTACCGGCGACACCGGGCCGCGATTGTCCCCCGCCGTTGAAGCTGCTGCGGGCATCCGCATGGGCGGCGGTGACGAGCAGCGGCGTGGGCGTGGGCGGGTCCACCGGGCGCTTCACGCGGACCCACAACGGCACGCCGTCGGCGCCGCGAAGCGAGTACGACCCCGAGAATCCGTTCGCGTCCCGACCGTCGTGACGGAACTCATCCAGGCTCGGCAGCCCACTACCCAAAGTTTGGCGAAAGGTTGTTTCGGCAAGCCGGTTGAGCGCCGTTTGCTGATGGCTGGTCCAATTGAATGGGTCGATCGCGGGCCGCTCGCCTTGCGCCACCAGCAACCGATCGACCTGCCGCATCGCATCCTGCTCCGGGAGCGTGCCGCCGAACACCAACAGGTTTTCTTCGGGCTCGAGATAGTCCGTGACATCGTCGGTGACCGGCGTCGGGTCATCCTTGAGATGCGTGTTGAACCAGGTGAAGATGGCTTTGCGAAGCTTCGGCGTGTAGCCGTGCGGCGACAGGTCTTCGACTAAATCGAAATGCTCCGCCGCGCCGAGCGTCGCATACTGCCCGCGGATCCGTTCGGCGACGGCGCGATAGCCGACCGGTCGCCACAAGACGTCCTCCGAGCCCGATGCGATCAGGAACGGTCGTGGGGCGATCAGGCTGCCGATGTCGGACCAGCACCAGCGATGGTAGTTGATCCAAAAGGCGCAGTCGCAGTGCCCGTCGGGGCCTCGGTCGGCAACCACCTGCTCGATGCTGCCCGATTGGCAGACCGGCACGACGACCTTGACCCGTTCGTCCGCCGCCCCCAAACACCAGGAAATCACGCCGCCACCGCTTAGCCCCGTGACCCCCAACCTATCTGGGTCGACGTCAGCGCGACTTTGCAGGTAATCGAGTGCGCGGATCGCGTTCCAAACTTCGATTCCGGCCGGGGTGTAGCCACGACTCTGCCAATCCCACCTCCCCTCGCGGTGTGTGCCGTGATGGAACCCTTGGGATTCGCCCAACTGGATCGGGTCGAGCACCAAGGCGACGTAACCGTGCTGACCGAACCAGCGGGGATGAGCCTGATAGGTCGGGCTGACCTTCCCCTTCGTGTGCCCGCAAAGATAGAGCACGGCGGGCAGCGGCCCGTCGACCACCGCCGGACGGTAGAGGTTGCCGACAACGTAGGCTCCCGGGAGTGATTGGAAATGGACCTTTTCGACCACGTACCCATCCCGTTCGAGGACCCCGGTCACCTCGGCGCTCAGCGGCGTGCGGGGCGGCAGGGGCGACAGGCCGATCATTTCCCGCCACTGTTCCCGCCGTTGATCGCTGGTAGCGGTCCACATCTCCTCAGCCAACGGGACGGCGAGGGAGCCGCTGGAAATCGCCCTCGCCTCGCGCTTTGCCGCGCCGTAAACGGTCGACTCCTGGGCCGCGAGCGGGGTGGTGACCAGCCAAACGGCGCCGAGAACGAACGATCCGATCGAGTGGCGGTGCATGGGCGGGAACTCCGGAAGGACGATGAATCGAGGCGGGAACGGGCCGGTCAGCGAGACCGGTCGCCTTCAGGCCTCTGGCGTGACGCGGATCACGATGTTCTTGAAGGCCGGCGTGCGACTGCCGGGGTCGACTTGTCGGGAGACCAGCACGTTCGACTCAGGGTAATACGTCAACGCGTTGCCGGGACGAATTTTGTCATAACCCCGCGCCAGCAAGCCGGGCAGTTCCCCCGTCCCGCTGCGGACCGTCACCCGCTGGTCGTGGCGCAAGCCCAACCGAAGGAGGTCATCGGGGTGCATCAAGATCACGTCTCGGCGATCCTGATTCCGATACAAGTCCTCTTCTTCGTAGACGACGGTATTGAATTGCCCTTCGCTGCGGACGGTCATCATCCGCAGTTCATCCGACCCGGTGCCGATCAGATCGGGCAAGTCGTGGATGTGCAGCACGGCGCGACCGTCCTGTGTGGGGAACTTCGGTTGATGGAGGATACGGCCCTCGATGAAGAATTCCCGCTTCGTTTCGTCGATCTTCCCGATCTGGTCGAAACCCGGCACGACAGCAGCGATCCAGGATCGGATCGTCGCAGTACGCCGCATCGCGTCCCAATCGATCCCCTGGGCTTGCCCGCAGACCCGACTGCCCAATTCCGCGATCACTTCCACCTCGCTGCGCGGCCCAGGCAAACGCCGCGGGCCACCGTCGCTCAAGCGGACGTAATTGAACATCGACTCTTGCGTGGTCGGTTCCGGTTCTTCGTCACGGGCCAAAACCGGCAGGATGATGAACGATTTTGCTAGTCCGTGAGCGTGGCCGGTGTTGAGCGTCGTGTTGAGGGTCACGCCCAACCGCAAGCGGCTCATCGCTTGATCGGCATAGGTCGAATCGGGGTTGGAGCCGTACAGGTTGCCACCCAAGCAGATCGCGACCTGCATTTCGCCACGATGAGCCGCTTCGATGCAACCGAGCGTATCGAGCCCCGGGGTGGTCGGCAGTTCCACACCGAACTTTTCCCGCAAAGAATCAAAAATGGCCGTTTTCAGTTTGGGCGTCACCCCGACCGAGCCGATCCCCTGCACGTTGCTATGGCCACGGATTGGCATCAGCCCACAGCCTGCTCGCCCGATCATCCCGCGGCACATCGCCAAGTTGGCGATTCCCTGGACGTTCTCGACCCCGTTGGCGTGATGGGTGATCCCCATCGTCCAGGAGAAAACGGCCCGTTCGGAACTGGCATAGGCTTCGGCGATCTCGGAAATCCGTTCCCGCGAGACGCCCGATTTGGCTTCGATTTCGTCCCACGTCAGGCCCTCGACGGCGGCCTTCCATTCATCGCCCCCGCGGCAGTGTTCACGCAAAAACGTTTCGTCGAAAGCCCCTCGTTCGCCGACCGCCTTGGCGATCCCCCACAGCAGCGCCAAATCGCCCCCGATGTGCGGCTGGACGTAATGGCTGGCGATCTTGGTCCCCGTGAGCAGCGAGATCGGGTCGCTCGGTACCCGAAACTTCTCCATCCCCGTTTCGCGGAGCGGGTTGATCACGATCACCTTGCCGCCCTTTCGTCGGACGTGCATCAGCGACGTCATCAACCGCGGGTGGTTGCTAGCCGGATTGCCACCGATCACGAACACACAATCGCTCTGCTCGAGGTCCTCGAGGGCGATCGTGGCCGTTCCGCTGCCGACGCTTGACTGCAACCCCACGCCGCTGGCTTGGTGGCAGTAAAAGCTGCAATTGTTCACGTTGTTCGTGCCGTACACCCGCGCCAGCAACTGCAACAAAAAACCGGCCTCGTTGCTGCTGCGACCGCTGAAGTACCAAAAGGTTTCGTCCGGTGTGACCCGCTTCAACTCGTCGACGATCCGCTGGTACGCATCAGCCCACGTGATCGGCCGGTAGTGCGTTTGGCCCTGTTCGTAGAGCACCGGTTGGATCAGCCGGCCACAATGCTCCAATTCCCGCGGCGTCATCGCCGCCAATTCGGCGATCCCCTTTTCCGCCCAGAAAGTCGGCGGGATTCCCGGTTGCATGTCGGCGACCATCGCCTGCAGGCTCTTCTTGCAGAGCTCGGGAAACGACCCCTGTTCGTTGGTCATGCCGCCCCGCTGACCGCCCATGCCCAGGGCGCAAGTCTTGCAGGCGTTCTTAGAACGCATCGCTCGGTAGAGCTTCCAGAAGCCGCCGGCCTGATAGCCTTTCTTGACCGTGTACCAAATCGCCCGCAACCCGCCACCGCTGTTTACTTTCACGTCCTCGGAACTCCCCAGATTGGATTGGTCGATCGCCGCGGTTGTGAGCCTGCGGCAACCGTTCAGTATATCGGCGTCCTCCCCGCACCAAGCCTACGTCGTGACTTATCTTGCCCGTGTCCGTTACCACCAAGACGCCGACGTCCCCAAGCTGACCAAAATGCGGCTTACGTTCAACTCATGATTCGCACTCGTCATCGCGACCGTGTGCCGTCGGATGACGCCGCGTGACCGAGCTTGTCCCGCAGAAAATCGGCCAGCCCACGCGGCTCATCCGTGCCGATCCGCAGCTTACTCGAAGCTAGTCCCAGAACGACACAATCACGGCCCCAAAGGTTCCAAACCCAACCGCCTTGCAAGCTGCGATGGATCCCCCAACCGTCCAGCACCGTCGTGCGGCCGATCTCGACCGATTCGATCTCCGCATAACGAACGTCGCGGCGGAACAACGGCAACGGCCCGAATCGAATCTGCAAGCGATCCCCAGCGTCGTTAACCCGCAAGAAGTGAAACGCGGACGCCATTAGCAACGAAAACAGTCCCGCGGCGAGCAGGATTCCACCCAAGGTAAGATCCTGACGCAGGGTCACGGCGACCCCGATCATGACCGCAGCGGGTAGATAGAGCAGGTAGCACAACGGTCCCCGCTGCGTGTGATCGTAACTCGGCTCAAAGCGCCGTGACGTCATCCCCGAATTCCTCCGAAATGCCCCTTGCCACCCCAGCATCCGCAACCGTGACGATCGCGCGAGGTGCCGTCCGTCAGCCCGATCGGCGATCGCGACCAGGTGCAATTTAGCATCCAGGCGACCGAGAAACCGATGGCGGTCGATCGCTCCAGTCCAGAGCCGACGGTGCGGCGCTCAGCTATCATGATCGAAGGTTTTGGAGAACGGCGATGCGTCATTGCGAGGAGAGTGGGAGGATGAGGATGCGTTGGATCGCAATTGGGTTCGGATGCGGGTTGCTGCTGGGAATGCTGACGGCGGTCGCATCGGCCGAAAGCCCGACCGGTAATTTGAACGATGAACCGACCACCACGGAGGCGGCGTCGCTCCCGTTCTATCCGGACAAGATGAAGCTTTTGCAGTGGCTCGACGACCAGGGAGAGCCGCATCCGATCGCGAGTCCCGACGACTGGTCCCGTCGTCGAGACCACATCCTGCGGGGAATGGAACGGGTGATGGGCGTGCTGCCGAAGCCCAACCCGGATCATCCGCTCGATGTGCAAGTGCTCGAAACGGAAACGCTCGACCGGGTGATCCGCAAGAAAATCACTTATTCCGCCGGCCCGTTTGACCGCATCCCCGCCTACCTGTTGATCCCTCGTGATTCGCCCGCACCCGCACCCGCCGTGATCTGCTTGCACGGAACCAGCGGTTCCCGAGGACGCACCGCAGGGGTTGGTGCCGAATACGCCAGCTACACGTTGGAACTGGCCGAGCGGGGTTACGTCACGATCGCACCCGATTACACGCTGTTGGGGGACAACCAGACCGAACCGTCGGCGGTCGGTTATTCCAGCGGCACGATGAAGGGGATCTGGAGCCACATGCGCGCGGCGGATTTGCTGCAATCGCTGCCGGAGGTCGATCCGGAGCGGATCGGTTGTTGCGGGTTGTCGCTCGGCGGGCACAACGCGCTGTTCCTGGGAGCATTCGACCCGCGGATGAAGGTGGTTGTGACCAGCTCCGGTTTCGATTCGTTCCACGATTACATGGATGGCGACCTGACGGGTTGGTGCCAAACCCGCTACATGCCCGCGATCGGTGAGGTGTACGCGAAAGACCCACGACGACTGCCGTTCGATTTTCCCGAAGTTTTGGCGGCGATCGCCCCGCGTGCGATCTACGTTCATGCGCCTCAGGACGACAGCAATTTTAAAGTCGCCAGCGTTCGGCGGTGCGTCGAGGCGGCGGCAACCGTCTATCGGTTGCTGGGGGCCGAAGCGGAGCTGGTCGCGGAGTATCCTCCCGGTCCCCACGGATTTCCGCCGGATGCCCGTGAACGAGCCTACCGATTCATCGATCGTGTGCTGCAGGGAAACTGAGACGGGTACAACGTGCGGGCCCGCGACACACCCGGTCTGTGAGCCCTCGGCAGTCGCTAGAATATTTGCTTTGCGTCGGCCCAGTGCCCAGACAGCTGATCGGCTTCCCCGTGACTTGCTTCCCGTGGTGTGAATGATGACGAACTTTGCTCGCTGTTCCCTGCTGCCTTCCTTGATTCTTTTCGGCTTGGTCGTCTCACACGACGCCCCTGCCACGGAGCCTCAACCGCCCGAAGGCTTCCGGGCGATCTTCAACGGCAAGGACCTGGGCGGTTGGTACGGGTTGAACCCACATGGTGTCGAGAAACTGACGGGCGAAAAGAAGGCGGCGAACCTGCAGAAGCAGCGGGACGAGTTCGCTCAGTACTGGACGGTCGAAAATGGCGAATTGGTCAATGACGGGCGTGGCCCCTACGCGACGACCGAAGAGGAGTTCGGCGACATCGAATTGTTGATCGAGTACAAGACGGTGGCTGGGGCCGACAGCGGCATTTACTTGCGGGGAACGCCTCAGGTCCAGATCTGGGACTGGAACCAAGTGTTCAACCCTGACCGCCCGACGCGCAAACCCCACCTCGGATCAGGCGGCCTGTTCAACAACACCCCCGGCAAGCCCGGTCGGGACCCGCTGGTGTTGGCCGATCGTCCGTTCGGCGAATGGAATCAGTTCCGTATCCGTCAAATCGGTGATCGCACCTGGGTTTGGCTGAACGACAAACTGGTGGTCGACGACGCCGTCATGGAGAACTATTGGGATCGCGACCAACCGCTTCCCGCCCGGGGACCGATCATGCTCCAGACACACGGCGGCGAAATCCGTTGGCGGAACCTATTCGTCCGCGAATTGACTTCGGATTGACAATCCCGGCCGCGGCGTTCGGCAACCCTGGTCCGGTCGTAACGATCCTGTCGGTCGCGAAGACCTTGCTTGCGGCGGTGGGCGATTTATCGGGATCTGCCGCCGCCAACGGGGCAAAACGTACGGCATCTTTCGAAAGTAGGCTCACGCTTGTCGCCAAGCCTGTTTTCGTTGATCCGCTCGTTCCGCCCGATGTCCATGGATGCTGCGGCACCAATCCCCCATCGCTACCGGCTCGCTGTCGGTGGGTGGTGCCTGCTGCTCGCCCTGACCGGCTGCACGATCCGAACGGCCCCTTGGTACGGCTTCGGGATACCGGCCACTGCCCGCTTCAACGGTTCGGCAACGGCCCCGGCGACAACGCTTCCCGAAGCCCAGTCGCGATTGCTTCGTGCCCAATGGGCGAAAATATGTGGCGACGAGTCCTGCGTCGACCTGTTCTTTCAATCTGCCCGTTTGGCCTGGTGCGAACTGGCCAACGCCGCTTCCGGCCGTCCGTCGCCGGTGGCGGTGGAGGTCTATCACGCAGCGGTGGCGGAAATGGTCAGTCAGGGCCAACGGTTCGAACGGTTTCACGCGAGTCACGGGCTGCGGGTTTACGGCGAGGACGGCGAGTTCCACGTCCCGGTCGCCTACGTCGGCACCGGATGGGGGCCCGGGCGGTTTGACCAACTGGTCCTCACCGACCTTCCTCATTCCAAGGGGTTGAACCGCTACCATCGCCGCCAAGGGATTGGGGTACCGGTGATCGCAGTGCGTCAAACCGGACCACAGGACCGATTCCTGCCGCCTCGCCTGCTCGCTTCGGCCACCGTCGTGTTGCGGCCCGCCTTTGAACCGCCAGCCTCGTCGGGGCCTTCGATGGTGCTCGAAATTCACGACCCGCTGCGGTCGACCAGTGTCGATCTGGGGGACCGCTCCTGGCCGTTGGCGGGCGACTATTCCGCCCCCATCAAGCTCGGTTTGGACAGCAATTCGAGCCTCGATCGCTTGCGAGCGTTCGTCCAACCGTGGCAGACCCGTCCGGAACAGGTGGGGTTGGTGATGACCGAGCCCTATCAACCCGGCAAGATTCCGGTGTTGTTCGTGCATGGTCTGTTTTCGGATCGCTACACCTGGGCCAACGTGCTGAACGAGCTGCGCGTCGCGGAAGACCTGCGGGATCGCTATCAATTTTGGGGGTACCAGTATCCGACCGGCGAACCCTTTTTACGAAGCGCGGCAAGGCTCCGCCGCGAACTGCGGGAATTGCGAGGCTGGGTTGACCCCAGTCATGCCGACCCGACGCTCGATCAGGTCGTGATCGTCGGCCACAGCATGGGAGGTCTGATCGGAAAACTGCAGGTCACCAGCAGCGAAGACCGCTTGTGGCAGGCCATCGCGACGCGGCCGCTCGAGGAAATCGTGATCGACCCGCAAGGCCGCAACAACCTGTCGGACATGCTGTTCTTTGAACCCTCTCCGATGGTTTCACGAGTTGTGTTTGTCGGCACTCCGCATCGAGGTTCCGGTTTGGCTCAGCGTGGTGTCGGACGGCTCGCCGCCTGCTTGGTCGAGGAATCTGCGGAGACGAGTCGTCGCCACCGCGATGTCCTGCGGGCCAACCCCGGGGTCTTTTCGTCCGAACTCAGCCGGCGGATTCCTAACAGCATCGACTTGCTGGAACCGTCCAGCAACTTGCTGAGGACGATCGACCGTCTGCCGATATCTTCCCGCGTCCCTTATCACTCGATCGTCGGTCGCGGTTGCCGAGTCCCCCTGGCTGGCGAATCGGACGGGGTCGTTCCTCTTGATAGCGCCTTGATCGAGGGTGCGGCCAGCCAAACGGCGGTCGAAAGCCGCCACACGACGATGACCCGAGACCCGCAAGTGATCGGGGAGCTGATGCGGATCCTGCGTGAGCACCGGGCAGCGGTCGACCGACCGTCTTCGGGCGTGATCTGGGAATCGGCCGAACGTCGCCCTGCACCGCTGGGCACGGACCGCTAAGCAATGAGTGGTAAAAAAGTGTCCGGAACCTTTTGT
>RECD01000143.1 GCA_007694185.1 Planctomycetaceae bacterium | reverse complement strand
GGGCACGGGCTAAATGGGCGTCCGGTCCTCGGCCCTGCCGAGTCGATCGAAATCCGGCGGCGACATTCGCCGCGGCAGGCGTTGGTCGTGATCACGATCTCTGGTCGCTCCACAGCCCCAGCAGTTCGATCATGTGTTCGGCTGCTGCGGTCATTTCTTCCAAACAGGCGAACTCTTGCACCGAATGGATGTTGTGCTGGCCGCTCGACAGGTTCGGTGTCGGCAACCCTTTTTCCGTCAGTTGCGAACCGTCCGTGCCGCCGCGAACGATCGCCGTCTGGTAGGGACGCCCCAGACGCTCGAAGGCGAGTATCGCCAAATCGACGACGGCAGGCAGCTTGCGAAGTCCCTCGGCGAGGTTGCGGTATTGGCGCCGCCGCTGAAACTCGACTTGCAAACCGGGCGATTCGGCCACGACCTGCTTGGCCGTCGCGGTGATCAGGTCGGCGAACGTGTCCAGTTCCGCCGCCTCGAAGGAGCGGAGGATCAGATCGACATCGCATTGTCCGACCCCCCCGTGGATGTCGTGGACGTGGATGAACCCGAGCCGATCGCTCGTCGTTTCGGGGGTGGTGTCTCGCTTGGGCAACGCTTCCACGAACGCCGCCGCCCCCCGCAAGCTGTTGACCATCCGCCCCTTGGCGATCGCCGGGTGGATGTTGTGCCCGATGAATCGCACCCGCATCGCATCCGCCGAAAAGGTTTCGACGTCGATCATCCCCGCGCCGCCGCCGTCGAGCGTGTAGGCGGCCGTCGCACCGAGCTTGTCCAGATCGATCTTGTCGGTACCGCGACCGATCTCCTCGTCGCAGGTGAACAAGATCTTGACGGGACCGTGCGGCAGATGCGGCCTTTCGATCAGGTGTTGAGCGAGTTCCATGATGATCGCCACGCCCGCCTTGTCATCGGCCCCCAGCAGCGTCGTGCCGTCGGTGGTGATCAGCGTCTTGCCGACCAGGCCGGCGAGTGTCGGCGAATCGGCAGGGTCGATCACCGTGCCGTTTTCGAGCGAGATCTTTCCGCCGTTGTAGGCCTCAACCACCTGAGGGTTCACATGACTACCCGGCGCCTCGGCAGACGTATCAAGGTGGGCGATCAACGCGACGGTCGGCAGATCAGGCCCCGCGGTGCTCGGCAACGTCGCCCATACCAAACCGTGATTGTCCTGATGCACCTCTTCGGCGCCGCATTCGACGAGTTCCTTCGCCAGCAATCTGCCGAGTTCCCATTGGCCGGAACTGCTCGGGTAAGCCGTCGAGGTCGGGTCGGCGGCCGTCCCGATGCGGACATAACGAAGGAAACGATCGAGCAAGCGGGATTCGACGATCACGATAGCGGCCTCGACAAAGATTCAAAGAACGACACCCCGTCCGGGATCGACAGGGGAATGAAACAACGGTGGGGAGGAACCGATCGGGCAGTAGACACCGGCACCAGACCCTTTCGGCAAGCGATGATCGAATACTCAGGCACAATCTTAGCCTGTCGCCAACAAACGCGATGGTCGGCCGCCGCGTGGCATCGCGACGCGGGAACCACGTGCTTCCCCACTGCCATCCTGCAAAGGTTACACTGTCGGATCGACCGCAGGACATGCCCAGCGCGAGCCTACGTTTGCGAATCTCGCCCTGCGGCAGCGAAGCCCGCGTCCCATCGTGAACTGAATCTCGAACTCATCTCCGGCTTTCGACATGTCCCGCGTCGCGCACCTGATTTTTGACGTCGAAAGTGTCGCCGACGGTGACTTGGTCGCGTCGCTCAAGTATCCCGACGAGAAGTTGACCGCGGAAGCGGCGATCCGGCGGTTCCAGGAAGAATTGGTCGAGCAATCCGGCAAAACGTTCATCCCCTACACCTACCAGGTTCCCGTGGCAGTCGTGATCGCCAAGGTCGACAAGGACCTGGAGCTGATCGACATCGTTTCGCTGGATGAACCCCAGTTTCGCCCGCACGTGATCGCAGAACATTTTTGGCGAGGCTGGGAACTCTACGGACGTCCGCAGTGGGTCACCTTCAACGGCCGCGGCTTTGATCTGCCGCTGATGGAACTGGCGGCCTTTCGCTACGGCTTGTCGGTTCCCGCTTGGTTTCATGCTGCCGGCCCCAGCTACAAGCATTGCCGCAACCGGTACAACGTCGACGCCCACTTTGACTTGCACGAATTCCTGACGAATTTCAACGCCACTTGGTTTCGCGGTGGACTCGATTTGGCTGCCCAATTGATCGGCAAACCGGGCAAGATCGACGTCAAGGGCGACCAGGTTCAAGAGATGTACCATCGGGGCGAAGGGCAAGCGATCAGCGATTATTGTCGCTGCGACGTGCTCGATACCTACTTCGTCTTTTTGCGATCGATGGTCGTGATGGGCCGCTTGAATCGCGACCGCGAACGGGAATTGGTCGCGACCGCTCGCGATTGGTTGGAGCAGCGGAAAGACGACAACCTCGGCTACTCCGTCTACCTCGAGAATTGGGGCGAGTGGTCCGATCCGTGGCAGACGGACCAGCCCGTGACCAGCGGCGGGACGTCGGACGCGAACAACGGCGAGCCGACCGCCTGAAGCCGGCGCGAACGATGCAGATCTCCCGCACGCGGTTTCCCTTCGAGCCGGTTCACGACCCGACCGCCGCCGTCGTTTTCGCCAAGTTTTCAGCCGCTGATTTTTTCTCGGAGCGACCGGATGAACCGACCGAACGAATTGCCCAACCGACGCGGGTTTTTGACCAAGGTGACAACCGGGACTGCGGCCTGGTGCGCAGCTTCGCCGCTGCTGGCTGCGGCCCCGCAGAACTCCGACGGGGACGACGACCCGGCCGAGCGGAACCCGACGGAAGCCTTGCGCGCACAGCTCGTCGAATGCCTCGGCGGCGATTGGCCCGAACCCTGCCCGCTCGCCCCGCGACTGATCGAAACGATCTCGGCTGCGGGTTACCGAATCGAATCGATCACCTACGAGGTGGAACCGGGTGACCGAGTGCCGGCCATGGTGCTGATTCCCGATACGGCCTCCGCCGACCGCCCGGCGCCGGCGATCGCCGTCTGGCACCAGCACAACGGCGAATACCATCTCGGCAAAAGCGAGCCGGCGGGGTTGGCGGGCAACCCGATGCATCACACCGGCGCCGAATTGGCCAAGCTCGGCTACGTGGTGATCTGCCCCGACGCCCTCTGTTTCGAAGGACGCCAAGACCCGGACGGCAAACTGACCGGTGGCAACTTCGAGCGGTTCGAGTTCCTGCGTTACGTCGTCAACGGCCGGTCGATGGCTTGGAAGAACGTCCTCGACATGCGGCGCACGATCGACTATCTGGTCGCCCGTCCCGAAGTCGACGCGGACCGCATCGGCTGCTACGGCCATTCGATGGGCTCGACGCACGCCTGGCTCGTCGGGCCGCATGAGCCGAGGCTCAAGGCGATCGTCGGGAATTGCTGCCTGCCGACCTACTCGGCGATCCATGACACCAAAATCCTGCACTGCTTCCCGAATTTCGTACCCGGTTGGCTCCGACATGGCGACACGCCGGAAATGGCCGGGTTGATCGCCCCCCGGGCGCTGCATTTGAACCTCGGCGAAACCGACGGCGGCAGCCCGATCTCGCACGCCCGGGAAGGGATCGAGCGGATCGGGAACATGTACGCGGCGGCCGGGGCGGCGGAGCGGTTCAGCCACTTCATCGAGCCCGATACCGGGCACGTGTTGTCACCGGAGATGTGGCGGCGGACGAAGGAATTCTTTGCCCTGCACTTGAGCTGATCACACACCGGGACCGATCGGTCCGGCTGTACGCTTTCGGGTTTCGTGACTTTCCTTAGAATGGCCGTCCGCGACGCACCGGGAGGTCAGCGGAATCGCTCGATCGGCAACGTCCGGTCGACCGACCGCCCCGATTCTTCCGGCCAAACTCACCGATCCGTCATCTCACATCTCCCCGACCAAGGGTCACCGCCTTGTTACGCACTCACACCTGCGGCCAATTACGCGTTTCTGACATCGGCACCGAAGCGACCCTCTGCGGCTGGGTCGAGAGCAAGCGGGATCACGGCGGCGCGGTTTTCATCGACTTGCGGGACCGCTACGGCGTCACCCAGATCGTCGTCGGGCCCCCCGAGGCGGGTCAGGAGGCGATCGACTTCGCCGGCCGAATCGGCGCCGAATGGGTCATCAAGGCCCGCGGCTTGATCAAGGCCCGGTTGGAAGGGAAGGTCAACGAGAAGCTGGCGACGGGCGAGATCGAGCTCCGCTGCGCCGGCATCGAGGTGCTGAACCAATCGGTCGCCCCTCCTTTCGTCCCCTCCCAAAGCGAATTGCCCAACGAGGACCTGCGGCTGAAGTACCGGTTCCTCGACCTGCGCCGGCCCCAGATGCAAAAGGCGATGATCACCCGCAGCCAGATCATCAAGGAGATGCGGGATTACTTCGCCGAACACGATTTCATCGACGTCGAAACGCCGATCTTGGGACGCAGCACGCCGGAAGGGGCTCGCGATTACCTAGTCCCCAGCCGCGTGCATCCGGGCAATTTTTATGCCCTCCCGCAGTCGCCTCAGCTCTACAAGCAGATCCTGATGGTCGCCGGGTTCGACCGCTACGTCCAGGTCGCCAAGTGCTTCCGTGACGAAGACCTGCGAGCCGACCGCCAACCCGAATTCACGCAGCTCGACTTGGAAATGTCGTTCGTCGATTCCGAAGACATCATCGGGATCATCGACGGCCTGGTCGCTCGCGTCGCCCAGAACGTCCTCGGTCGCCAAGTCCCGACCCCGTTGCCGCGGATGCCGTTCGAGGAAGCGATGCGGCGATTCGGCAGCGATCAACCCGATTTGCGATATGGCCTGGAAATCATCGACATCACCCCGATCGCCAAGACGGTCGAGTTTCGGGTGTTTCGAGGAGCGGCGGACGGTGGCGGATTCGTTCGCGGGATCAAAGTCGAGGGACAAGCCGAAGCCTTCTCACGACGGCGGCTCGACGAATTGACCGAATACGTCAAACGCGACTTCGGCGCGAAAGGCTTGGCTTGGTTCCGCGTCGAACCGGATGGGAAGCTGTGGAGTCCCACCAGCAAAAACTTTACCGATGACGAGTTGGCACGGATCGTCGAAGCGATGGACGCCAAACCGGGTGACCTGCTGCTGTTCTTGGCCGATTCCTGGAACGTCACCTGCCGCGGCTTGGCGGGATTGCGAAAGCGGCTGGGGGCGGAATTGAAACTCTACGATCCCGAGTCGTTGCATTGCTCGTGGATCACCGAGTTCCCGATGTTCGAACAGGACGCGGAATCGGGAACTTGGCACGCCAAGCACCACCCGTTCACCGCGCCGCTCGCTAGCGATCTCGAATTGCTGAAGACCGATCCGGGAGCCTGCCGCGCGCAAGCTTATGACTTGGTCATCAACGGCAGCGAAGCGGGGGGCGGGACGATCCGGATCCACGACGCCGCGACCCAACAGTCGGTCTTTGAGCTTCTGGGGATCGACGAGGCGACGGCACGCGATCGCTTCGGATTCCTGCTCGACGCGCTGCGGTATGGCGCACCGCCGCACGGCGGGATCGCACTGGGAATCGATCGCTGGGTGATGCTGTTGGCCGGGCTGGAAAACATCCGCGAAGTCATCGCGTTCCCTAAAACCCAAAAGGCCACCGACCTGATGACCGAGGCCCCCGGGACCGTCGATCCGGAACAGTTGAACGAGTTGCGACTGCGGGCGGTCAGCGTCAAAACCTGAGGCGGCCCACGTGGCTTGCCCTCAGAGAGATAATTCTCCGCCGCCACTCAGGCCCGGCGATTGATTCGAAGTATTTCAAACTCGCCGGCCGAGTGGCTGGCCGGCGGGCTGGAAATTGCGGTCAATGCCCGAGGATTTCTCGGTGGCGGCGGGTGGCTGCGGTGACCTGTTCCGGCGACTCGAACGGCAAGTAGGCCGCTCGCATCACGAACTGGTACCGCTGACCGACCCGGTAGTCGGGCACTAAGAACTGGAAATCCCAAGCCGGGTTGCCGGACCCACCGCCGCTAGGTGATTGGCTGATCCGGATCTTATCCTGCGGCCGAAACATCTGCACCAGCGCCATCCCGCGGCTGATCCCGTAGTACCACGGTTGGGTGTAGCGAAAATCGGACATCCCGAAGACGAGGGTCAACGGGAAGTCGGGATCGTGTCGCAGGTCTCGCGTATCGGTCACGCTGCGGTGCGTCGCCCGCACGCCATGACTCGGCGTGACGCCACGTACCCAGTCTTCACCCGCCGCGGCTTGATCGGGGCGGCCGATGAAGTGGATGTCGAGCGATTCGGGCCGATGAATGTAGCTGGCCCAAAACAGACCGATATAACCGTTTTGATAAGCATCGCGACGAGGAATGCACTCGAACGCGATCTCGATCACGCCGTCTTCGAGCAACCGAAACCGCTGGCAGCTCTCCAAGCCCCAGTACGGCGTGGGCGGTTGGTACAAGTCGACCGTGAACGGATCGATCACCCGCAGCTCCATCGGCGCGTGCCGCGGTTCGAACAGGATGGCCGATTCCTGAGTCGTGCCGTCGTGAATGTGCTCGAAATTGAAACCCGCGTAAGCCGGAACGAACAGGTTGTCAGGACGCTGGGAATGAGTCATGCGGGCGATCCCGCTGTACCCCGCCCGGTGCCCCGACAGGACTTCGTCGTCCACCGCCTCGTTGTTGACGATAACGATCTCGACATCGCCTCGGGACAAGATGTGATAGGGCTTGTCCGGCACTTGGAACTCGACGTCGCCGCGGCTGAGCGTCGTCAGTCGCGGCAACTCCTGAGCGTCCACCGATCCGGCTGGCGACCAGATGAATCCGAGCAGGGCGACGAACATCCCAACGGCTTTCGGACGGCAATTTCTGCGCATGATTTCTGTCCCCTGCGGTGATGAAGCGGAAGGGCGCGAGCCCTCCGGTACTACCCCTACCAACCTACCGGACGGCTCGCGCCGTGCCGCTAAGCACCGCAACGGGATCCTTTCGGC
>RECD01000097.1 GCA_007694185.1 Planctomycetaceae bacterium | reverse complement strand
CATCGTGCGGAAAATAACTGTCTGTTTTTTTCCGATCCGTCGGGTACGGCCACCGCCTGGCGACGGTAGCTACGCTCGCCAGAGCGTGGATGTGGCGACAGATATTTCCCGCGCGATGCTTAGCCCGCCGGGTTTGCCGACATCAGCCCCGGGATCACTCGGCCGCCGAACTGGCTGAGCTGTTTGAAACGGCCGGCGTGGTAGTAGGTCAAGCGGTTGTCGTCCAGCCCGAGCAACCGCAGCAGCGTGACATGAAAGTCGCGGATCGGATGGACCACTTCGACCGCTTCCATCCCCAACTCGTCGGTAGCCCCGATCGTCCGCCCGGCATTGACCCCGCCGCCGGCCATCCAAATCGTCATCGCGCGGATGTTGTGATCGCGACCGTAAGCCGTCCCGCCTCGCACCCCGTTGTCCGGCGTCCGCCCGAACTCGCCGCACCAGACGACGAGCGTTTCGTCCAACAACCCCCGCCTTTTCAAATCGCCGATCAAGGCGGCGATCGGTCGATCGACCGCGCCGACCAATTGGGCATGCGCCCGCGCGATGTAATCGTGGCTGTCCCAAGTCCCGTGATACAACTGCACGAACCGCACGCCTTGTTCGATCAGCCTCCGCGCCAACAGGCATTTGCGGCCGAACCGGTCCGTCGGCTCGCGTCCGATCCCATATTCGTCCCGCGTCGCGGCGGTTTCCTGGTTCAGATCGAGCAGCTCAGGGACTTGCGTCTGCATGCGAAACGCGAGCTCGTAGTTTTCGATCCGCGCCGCAACTTCAGCGTCTTCCGGGTGCCGCAGGGCATGAGCCGAATTCAGTTTCGCAAGCAGATCGAGATTCGCCCGCTGACGATCTCGCGTGACTCCCGCCGGCGGTTCCAAATCGAGGATCGGTGAACCGTGCGGTCGCAGCGGCGTCCCCTGATGCTGGGCCGGCAAGTAGCCGTTCCCCCAATTCGATGGCCCTCCCTGCGGATGGCTGGCCTCGGGCAAGACGATGAACCCGGGCAGGTTCTGATTGGGTGAACCGAGCCCGTAGGTGACCCACGACCCGATCGCCGGATCGCCACCCAACCGATTGCCGGTGTTCATCTGATACATCGCCGACGGATGATTGACGCTGTCGACCTGACATCCGCGGTAAAAGCAAAGCTCGTCAGCCACCCCAGCCAACCGTTGCCAGTTCTCCGCCATGTCCGCACCGCTCTGACCCGCCTTGATGAATCGAAACGGGCTGCGGACGTAGTACCGCTTGCCGCTTTCCATCGCCGACTTTTCTTCACCCGATCGGACGAATTCACGCAGGTGGTACTCGTCCAGCTTCGGCTTGGGGTCGAACGTGTCGATGTGAGACGGCCCGCCTTCCATCATCAGGAAGATGCAGCGTTTCGCTTTGGCGGCAAAGTGAGGCTGCGGCAGTTGCGTTTTGTCCTCATCGGCCGCGCCTGACGTGCCGCCCGTCATGCCGCCCGCCTCGTCGACGAGCAACGAGCTGAGCGCGATGCTGCCGATACTCGCCCCCAGCCCGTACAGAAATTGCCGACGGGCCGCAGCGGAGTTCGGCTCGCCGCTCGTTTCGCTCGGCGTCGCGAGCCGTGTCGATTCAGTAGACATAAGCAAACTCATGGGTGTTGATCAGCACCAACGCGATTTCCGCCAGCGCCCGTGTGCGAGCATCGACCTCCTCTGGCCCACGATCCGGCACGAAATCGACGTGCGCAGGCAAGCGTTCCAGAAACGAAAATCGTTCCCCCGTATTCTCCTCGATCGCATCCCGCAGCACCTCCTCAGGTGGCAGTTCGCGACGCGGCGGCGCGACCCGCTCGTGTTCCTCCTGCATCCGCTGCCAGTGCTCCTGGCAGAGCGAGATTTCTTCCGCCGTCGGAACGCGGTTGACCAGCAACCGAAAGCAACGCGTGATCACCTCGTCGTCGGTGCCACCGAGCTCGATCGCCCGTTCGGCCAACGCGATCGCCCGCGAATGGCTCGCTTGGCCATTGAACAGATGCAACGCTTGCGGTGTGACGATCGACGTCTCACGTCGCTCACAAGAAAAATCGGCTGACGGCGCGTTGAACACCTCACGCATCGGGTCGACCAGCCCACGCAGATTCAGCGCGTAAATCGATCGCCGATGCCGCTGCTCCGGGAGTGGGTCGGCGGTCCAGGCTTCCGCGAACGCCCCCATCACCTGACGCGGTTGCAACGCCGCCTCCGAATTCATCTCGGGCCGGTTCGGGATGCCGCCCAACGTCCGGTTCAACTCACCACTTGCCGCCAACATCGCGTCCCTCAACTCCTCCGCGGTCAAACGACGTGGTCGAAACGCCGCGTAGCCGGTTCCGACCGGATCGAGTCGTTCCAGTTCCTTGGGATCGGGATGAGTCGAAGAGCGGCGGTAGGCTTCGCTGTTCAGGATCAATCGGTGCAGCGACTTGATCGACCACCCGCCTCGCAAAAACTCGGCCGCCAAATGATCGAGCAATTCGGGGTGCGTCGGTGGTTGGCCGGTCGAACCGAAGTGATTCGGGTTGCCGGCCATCCCGCGCCCGAAATGCCACATCCAAACCCGATTGGCGATCACGCGAGGCGTGAGCGGGTTGTCCGCGTCGGCGACCCAGCGTGCCAGCGCCAAGCGGCGCCCCGAAACGCTCGTCGGAATGTCGGCCGGCAAACGGTTTGCTAAGACGCTGAGCGCCCCAGGGGCGACCTCGTCCGAACGGCTGAAAGGGTCGCCACCAACCAGGATGCAAGTCGTCTCCAGCTCACCGCCTCGCAACGGGTCCGGTGGCATCCGCTGCGGCGCCGTGACGCTACGGAGCTGCGGCGTGTGACCGGAATAAACAGACAAGGCGAAAGGCCGGTATCGGTCGAGTTCCCACCGCAACCGTTCGAGCCCCTTGCGGGCGACCCGTTCCAACCCAAAGTCCTCCGGCGTGAACCCGACCAACTTCGGCGGGTAATCACTTTCCGCGATGCCGCTTCGCGTAAGCAATGCGCGAGCCTGTCGGAAAACGTCGCCGCCATCAGACGACGATCCGGTGCCCGATTGCACTTCGGCGACCGCCGATTCCCACGCCGACCGATCCTTGTCCGGAAACTCGTCGTACCAACGCCGAGCGTTTTCCAGCAACGTCTCGTCCAGCCGCCGCAGGGTTGCCTGGTGGTCCGTTTGTCGGCTTCGCAAATAGGCTTCTTCCGCGAAGCCGTCGACATTCTCGTTCGGCAGAAACGCCGCCTCACGATCTGCCAATTGCGTCGTCGCGAAGACCGCTTGGATCGCGTAGTAGTCCCGAGTCGGGATCGGATCGAACTTGTGATCGTGACAGCGGGCGCACTGCAAGGGATGAGCCAAAAAGGTTTCGCCGACGATGTTCGTCACGTCGTCCAAAAACCGCTGCCGAGCCACCCGCGCGACTTCCATCCCGGTCAATTCCCACGGCCCCATCCGCAGGAAACCGGTCGCGATTCGCAGCTCGGGATCGTCCGGATCGAGCTCATCGCCGGCCAACTGCTCGATGAGGAACCGGTCATACGGCTTGTCGTCGTTGAAGGCACGGATCACGTAATCGCGATACCGCCAGGCGCTGCCGCGAGGGTAATCGTTCGCCAACCCGGCCGAGTCGGCGTAGCGGACGACGTCGAGCCAATGCTGTGCCATCCGCTCGCCGTAATGAGGCGACTTCAACAACCGCTCGACCAGATCGGCGAAGGCCACTTCATCCGATCGAGAATCCGACACAAACGCGTCGATCTCCGCCGGCGAAGGTGGCAATCCGGTGAGGTCAAACGTGACGCGGCGGATCAGCGTCACGCGATCGGCAGGCGGCGCCGTCTCCAACCCAATCGGCAGCCGAGCGTTCAACAACTCGTCAATCGCCGCCGAGCCGGAAGCGCTCGTCTCCGGCCGTTCGATCGGACGATACGCCCACAACGATTCGGGCTTGTATTTCTTCTCTTCCCAGCCCGGTGATGTCCCTGGTGAAGTGGCCACGGTCACACCATCCTCCGCCGCCCATTCCTCCGAACGACGCGACCGAATCTCGGCAACCCGCTCCTCCGACGGCCACGCCCCACCCGCTTCGATCCAGCGGCGGAACAGCCCGATTTCCTCCGGCGTCAAACGGTTGGCTTCCTTCGGCGGCATCGGCGACCAATCCGCGTGCTCACGAGTGACCGCCAAAAAAATCGGGCTCGCGTCAGGCGATCCCGACCGAAACGAAGGTTCCCCCTGATCGCCGCCAGCCAACGCCGATTCCGCCGACCGCAGGTCCAATCCCCCCTCGATCGCGTCGGGGTCCTGGCCGTGGCAAGCCAAGCACTTTTCACGGAACAAAGGCGAGATCCGTCGCGCGAACAGTTCTTCCGCGACCGAGTCCCGTTCCCCGTCCGCCGTTACCGGTTTTGCGGAGCCTCCGTTCCCAGCCGCCTGAACGATTTCGTCCGCAGCCGCAAAGCGATCCCCACCACCGATCTCAGGCCCGAACGTCATCGCCGACGCGAGTGCCAGCGCAATCGCGAAAATCAACGTCGACGCGAGCGACAGACGGGCGGTGCTGAGCGTTGCGAACGGGGGCATCGAAAAGGGCTCACTCGTGGTGGCGGAAGGCGTCCTCTCCTTCCAGGATAACATGTCCGATCCGTCCGCGTTTTTCTCGCAAAAACGGGCTAAAATGCGAGTCGACCGCAGCCCGTGACCGCACTATCATGCGACGGCTCGGACCACTCCCAACGCCCTTTTCCACGCTTCCCTTTCGCTTCGAGGATCCGCGATGAACGATCGCTTTTGGGACGACATGCCGTCGGCGAACGCACCTCAAAATCCCTACGCCCCGACGGCGACCTTCGGCGACGCGATCCCGGGAATGGTGGGGATGAACAGTGGCGATGAAGCGATTCGCCGCAAGTTTCTGGGCCACGAGGCTTCGGTCCAATCGATGGGCTTGCTCTACGTGCTCGGGGGGGTGTTGACGACCCTGGGCGGGGCCGGCTTCTTGATCTTCACGCTCGCAGCGATCCGAGATATACCGATTGAGGGCTTCGTCGTTTCAGCCGTCATCGGCTCGATCTACTTGTCGATTGGCCTTTTCCAGTGGTGGGTCGGCCTCGGTCTCCGCAAGCTCAACCCACCGGCCCGGACCTGCGGGATCGTGCTGTCGTGCATCGGGCTGCTGGCAGTCCCGCTCGGCACGCTGATCAGTGGCTATTTCCTCTACCTGCTGGCGAGCAACAAGGGACAATACGTCTTCTCTCCCGAGTACACGCGAATTCGCAAAGCGACGCCGCAAATCCGCTACAAGACCTCGGTCTGGGTTTGGGCGCTTGCGGGGGTATGCGTCCTGTGCGTCTTATTCGTGGTGGTGATTCTCGTCGTGGCCGGCTAACGCCCGAACGATCCTAACATCGAATTCCACGCACTCTTTCGCTTTGAGGAGCGCGATGAATGATCACTTTCGGGATGACTGGCCGCCAGCGACCACTCCCCAAAACCCTTACGCTCCGACGGCGACCTTCGACGACGCGGGCTCCAATGTGGAAGTGCCAAACAGCGACGATGAAGCGATTCGTCGCGAGTTTCTCGAGCACGAGGCGTCCGTCCAAGCCATGGGCTTGCTCTTCGTGGTCGGCGGGGTGTTGATGACCTTGGGTGGGGCGGGCTTGTTGATCATCACGCTCGCCGCGGCCCGAGCGATGCCGATGGATAGACTCGCCGTTAGGTCCATCCCCGCGTTGCTCTTGATGGCAATTGGCATTTTCCTCTGGCGAGCCGGTATCGGCCTTCGCAGGTTCAACCCGCCAAGCCGGATCTGCGGGATCGTGCTGTCGTGCATCGGGCTGCTGGTATACCCGCTCGGTACGCGGATCGACGGCTACTTCCTCTACCAGTTGATAAGCCGCAAAGGGCAGTTCCTCTTTTCACCCGAATACAACCGGATTCGCAAAGCGACGCCGCACGTTCGCTACCAAGCATCGGTCTGGGTTTGGTTGTTGGTGACGGTGTGCGTCCTGTCTGTCACGATCGTCGTGATCCTCGCCTCCCTGTCGCGGATCTAAGCACGTCGATAGGATTGCTTCGACAGGCATCCCGTCGGTGTAATATAGCGACACGGCGCAAGCCGTCCGGTACGTTGGCAATGGTATACCGGACGGCTTGCGCCGTACCGCTAAGCATCTGCTGAAGTGCTTAACCCGGGGAAAACAAGGCTAGCTTAAGATCGTGTGGTGACGTCGAGTCAGATTGATTCTCGAGCTGGATGTCGTCCGAGTCTTGCCTTCGGATCTCGCGCGTCGACGATCGAAAGCCCCCGACGCGGCATCAACCACGACTTCGACAGGCCGCTGACCGCCACCGAACCCGGAACAGTCGCAATCGCAGTCGCAGATTTGCCCCGGACGCTCGCTGCTTGCGACCTTCCCGTTGTTGGAATCGTCTATTTCCCGTCCTTCCGCGGGTTGCGCTGCGCCCGCGGGGGCTGATCGCGATCCTGGCTTCGGCGTAGAATAGGATCGGGGGCCTGCCGCCGCTCCGGAACGGCAACCCAGCCGCCTGCCGATTCTGCTGGGGACGCAGGCGGATATCAGTCCCACACCAACCGTATTGATCTGGTTCCGCAGAAAACACGACATGGTGTAAGCAACCGCCGTCCCATTCGATCCCTAGGCAACCAAACCATGAACGCGAACAGCAAATCGATCGCGGTTTGGTCAACGGTCCTGATCGGCTGTGTCATCGTCGGTGCCTACGTGTTGACTCGCCCGGCACCCGAGCTCATGCCGGTTACGGGGGACGAGCAGGGCGTGGTCGATTCCCGCCTCAGCCTGGAAGAACGCGAAAAGTTTTTCAGCTCTTCCATCGACCCGCAAATCGCTAAGGCGAATGCCGCGAATCGCCAGGCGGCCGAGCGATGCGTTCAGCAGATCGAATCGAGCGTCGACGGTTACCGCAAAGGCATCTCCCCCTTTGTGAAGGACATCAACTCGTGGGGTACCCGGTTCGCGGTCACTCGCCGGCTCGGTTCGGACTGGTGGTACAAAGACACCGAAGTCACATCTTTTGTTGGCAAAAAGGTCAGCACACATCTGTTCGATGACAAGCGGATCAAGGCGGACATCAATTCGGCCCTGGCCCAGTTTCGCCAAGAGGTTTTGGCGAACGAACAGTCGATGCTCGTCAACATCCGCGCGGCGGTTGATGCGCACGGGGAACTCGAGATCCCGGAGGATCAATTCGACGATTTTGCCAAAATCGTGGAAGGCAACATGATCGAATTCGCCGGCACTTTGGCAAAGGATTCGATCGTGGGGGGCTTGGTCACGGAACTGGTCAGCGGGGTGGGCGGTGTCGCGGCAACCAAGTTGGTCTACTTGATCGGTTCGCGGATCGCGACGATGACCGTCTTTTCGGCTGCGGCGGCGGGCGGGGCAACCGCCGCGACCACCGGTGGCGGAGCCGTCGCCGGAACCACCGTCGGCCCGCTGGGAACCGCCGCCGGTTTCGTCGGCGGACTGGCGGTCGGGTTGGTGATCGATTGGTGGTGGTCGAAATCGTACGAGGCGGAACTGACCACGCGGCTCAACGAGGCGATCGACAACGTCAAGGTCGGCGCCGTCCAAGGTTCGGACGGAAGCGACGGACTCCTAATCGCCCTCGACAAGGCGTGCGAACAATTGCAGCTCACCTACAACGAAACCCTTTACACGCAAATCGTACAAGGAGCCGTCCGATGATTCGCGCCGCATCGATCGTGCTGCTGGTCACCCTGCTCTGCTTTCCTCAATCGGCCCATGGCGGTGTCGGTTCAGGGCTCCTGAAGGGACTCAGCAAATTCGTCGGCAAGGAGGGTGCCGAGAGCACGGCCGAAAAGTTGACCAAGGGCGTCAGCGAGGAAGTCGCCGATCGGATCGCCACCCGTCTGTTGAGGGAAGGTGGCGAGCAAGCGGTCGATCGGGCAGCCGATTTGACCGCGAAGCATGGCCCGAACGTGATCCGCGCGCTCGACAAGACGAACAATCCCGCCGCGATTCTCAAAGCGCTCGACGACCTGCCGATCAAATCGGACGTCGGCACGGCGGCGTCGAAGTTGGCCGCGGGTGAAGCGGGCGAAGAACTCGCGGGGCTGACGACAAAGTACGGCAGCCGGATGTTGTCGGCAGAAATCAAGCACCCCGGCTTGGCAACCACCTACGCCAAGTCGCTCGGTGACGACGGGCTAGAATTGTCGATGAAACTGAATCGGAACCAAGCTTTGGACATCGGTCGGCACCTGGACGACATCGGCAATCTGCCGCCGGAGATGCGTTCCCAACTGTTGGCGCTCGCCGACAAAAATCCTGCGGGCTTCGCGAATTTCGCCCGTCAATTCGTCGACAAAAACCCGGGAAAGGTGCTATTTACCGCCGCCGCGGCTGCTGCCTTGATCGCCAACCCGCAAGCGATCTTGGGTGATGCCGAGAACCCGGGTTGGCTGGAACGGACTTCCGATTCGATTTTCGACCGCACCTTGTCGCCGGTCATCTCCGCTTCGATTTGGGTCTTGGTCCCCTTCCTGGCCTTCTCTGCCGCCTGGAAGTTGTACAAGGTCTGGCGGATCGACTCCTACGTGATCGAAAAGCGAACGTCGCCCAAGGCGGACAAGGCTAAGTGAAGGAACGTCGCCGCGATGTTCACGTGTAGCCGCAGCCGATTTCGACGCGAGGATCACGCCCACCGCCCCCGAAAGGGTCGCAACCGTTACCCAGGGGTTGAGCGCAGCGACACCCCTGATTTCACTCTCGATGAGCCCCCGCCAACGAGTCCTTGTCGGCCGCCAACCGCTCCTGCGCACCATCGGGGCCGATGTGGTAAATTTTGAAGGGCACGGATGCGTTTCTGCGCTTGTGCAGGGGGTGTGGGGCGGCAGAACCGTCCGAATCGCCCGCTGCCGTCTTGCTCGCCGGTTGGCACTTTTGCCTTTTTGTCCCTCGTTCGCAAACCCTTCATTGTTCGGCATCGGCCCCCATGGAAGCTCTCGATCTTAAGAATTTCGAATACAACATCGTCGTCCGGCCGCTGTCGATGGACGATTTTGAGCAACTCAGGGCGATGGCGCTGCTCTGCTTTCCCGGCATCCCGGCTTGGTCTCGTGAGCAGATCGCTAGCCAATTGAAGATTTTTCCGGAAGGGCAGATCGTCATCGAGATCGATGGGCGGCTGGCGGCTTCCGCTAACAACGTGATCATCAATTACGACACGAAGCACCAGTGGCACAATTGGCAGGCGGTCGCGGATAACGGTTACATCCGCAACCACAACCCCAAAGGGGATACGCTGTACGGGATCGAGATCATGGTTCATCCCGACTTTCGGGGGATGAAATTGTCTCGGCGTCTGTATGAAGCCCGTAAACAGATCTGCCGCGAAAAGAACCTGGCTCGGTTCATCATCGCCGGCCGGATCCCTGGGTATCACCAACATGCTGATAAGATGTCAGCCAGCGAATACATCGAAAGTGTCTTGAACGGAGCTAATTATGACCCCGTGCTGACGGCCCAGTTGTCCAACGGGTTTTCGGTCCGCGGGCTGATCCCGAACTACCTGCCCGATGACAAAGAGTCGTGCGGCTACGCGACTTATTTGGAATGGACCAATCTGGACCACCAGGCGGGTGCGAAGCGTCGGTTTCACAGCCTGGTCGAGCAGATCCGCGTCTGTGTGGTGCAGTATCAGTTACGGTCGATCTCGGGTTTCGAAGAATTCATGAAACAGTGTGAGTTCTTTGTCGACACGGCTTCGGATTATCAGTCCGATTTCGTGCTTTTTCCGGAACTGTTCACGACACAATTGCTGTCGTGCGTCGAGGCGACGCGCCCCGGTCAGGCGGCTCGACAATTGGCGGCGTTCACGCCCCAGTTTTTGGATTTCTTCATCGACTTGGCCGTCAAGTTCAATGTCAACATCATCGGGGGATCGCAGTTCGTCATCGAGGATGACATCCTGTACAACATTTCATACTTGTTCCAGCGGGACGGGACGATCGGCAAGCAATACAAGATTCACGTCACGCCGAGCGAGCGGAAGTGGTGGGGCGTCAACCCGGGCAAGAAGGTGGAGGTGTTCGAGACAGATTGTGGGCCGATCGCGATTCAGATTTGCTACGACATCGAGTTCCCCGAATTGACGAGGATCGCCGCGAGCAAAGGGGCGCAAATGGTCTTTGTCCCGTTCAACACGGACACCCGCCACGGCTATCTGCGTGTGCGGCACTGTGCCCAAGCACGTTGCATCGAGAATCACATGTACGTCGCGATCGCGGGCTGTACGGGCAACCTGCCCTTCGTCGAAAACTCGGATATCCACTACGCCCAGTCAGGGATTTTTACCCCGGCAGACATGGAGTTTGCTCGTGACGCGATCGCGGCGGAGTGCAACCCGAATGTGGAAACGATCATCATCCATGATTTGGACATCGAACAATTGCGGCGGCACAGGGAAGCCGGGTCGGTGCAAAATTGGAATGATCGGATGCTGGATTACTATCAGGTGGTCTACAACGAGGACGGCGGCGAGTTTCGCGTGTGAGGATCGGCGGGTTGGTGTCGGCGGGTTGGTGTCGGCGTTGAACGTGGGCGGCTATTGTTTTTCTGGAATCGCTATCGGGTTGGCTCGGGATTTGGGTAGCCATGATGAAAATCGTTGTCGTAGGCGTGCTGGCGCTTTGGGGCGGGCTCGGCGGCGCGACCCAGGTCAAGGCGACGGACGGTGGTGATGCGACCACGGCGTATGACCCGTTGTCCGTCGCTTCGGGATGGCAGGCGGAAACGATCGACTTGGTGGTACAGGATGCAACGCGAGGACGCGAGATCCCGTTGCGGGTTTACCTGCCGGCAACGGATGGGGCCAACGAGACGGAAGTCGCCGGGACGGATGGCGACGAGATAGCGGCGAAGCGGCCGGCAGGGGTGATCCTGTTCAGTCATGGGTTGGGCGGTTCGCGTGAGGGGAACCCGTATTTGGGGCGGCACTGGTCGGGGCGTGGCTACGTCGTGGTGTTTTTGCAGCATCCTGGAAGTGACGAGTCGGTGTGGAAGGACGTCCCGGCTCTGCGGCGGTTGCCGGCGATGCGTCGTGCGGCGAGCTTGGAAAACACGTTGTTGAGGCTGCGCGACGTCCCGGCGGTGCTTGACCAGTTGGAGAGGTGGCAGGATTCTGCTGATTCGCCGCTTCATGGGCGGCTCGACCTGACCCGGATCGGGATGTCGGGGCATTCCTTTGGTGCGGTCACGACGCAGGGGGTGAGCGGGCAGCGGCCCGGGCAGGGCGGCGTTTCTTTCGCCGACCCGCGGATCAAGGCGGCGTTGATCATGAGTCCCAGCGTCCCCATGAATCGGTTGGCGGGCGACGGCCCGCGTCAGGCGTTCGGCGCGGTCGCGATCCCCTGGATGTTGATGACGGGGACGAAAGACGTGGCGGCGGTTGGCGGCGCGACTTTGGAATCGCGGCTGGCGGTTTATCCGGCGTTGCCGCCGGGATCGAAGTACGAATTGGTTCTGGCGGGGGCGGAGCACGAGGCGTTCGGGGATCGCGACTTGCCGGTTCGTCAGGGGCGCCGCAACCCGAATCACCATCGCGTGATTTTGGGATTGAGCACCGCTTTTTGGGACACTCACCTGCGCGGCGACCCGGCGGCTCAGAGTTGGCTGGACGGATCGGGCCCAGCAACGTTGATCGAACCGGACGACCGCTGGCAAAAGAAGTAGGCGATGTGCGGGATTGAAGTGGCCGGGACGAAGGGCACTGCCGACCGTTCGGCACGGACGAGTCGTGCAGATGGGATAAGCAATGAGCGTCAAAAAAGTGTCCGGAACCTTTTGTGCAAAGCACCCGAAGGGCGAGTTCCCCGCAAAAGGTTCCGAACACTTTTTTACCGCACGAGCCTAACCGAGCATGGCCTTCCGCGGATCGGGCCCGCGCCAGGTGGAATCAGACGCTGACCAGTGGATCCCGCAGGGCGTCTGCCGGCGGTCGGGCGATGCGGTCACGCTTGATCTCCGCCGGCTGCTCAGTTGTTGCACTCGGCGCTGTAATGAGTTGGCGAATCTGCTCCTGCGCCTCGGCCATCGTCGCCACCACGACGGCGTCGTGACCGAAGCGTTCCGTGGTCGCATCCAGCGCGTCGGACGTGTCCCACAAGCAGGCGATTAGCTTTACATGCGGCAGTTGATCACGGATTTGTTTACAAAGGTTGCGGGCATGCATCACGGAGACGGGCGGCGTGGCGCAGACGCAGATCACATCCGCCTTTTCCGCCGCGATCCGTTCCGCCAGATCGCCTGCGAGTGACTCGATCGAAACGGACCGGGCAGAGGTTTCCGGCGTTGTCAACACTTGCACGAGCATCAAGGCGGTGAGCTCATCGGACTCGGTATGCGCGGGCAAACAGACCACGTCGAGCGGCGACGCGACGTGCTCCGCGGCGCGTGGCGCGTTGTCATTGCCCACCCCCGATTCGGCCGCCTCTCCGGTCGCAGCGTCGGTCGCGACTGCGATCACGTTCGCGTCCTCGTTCGCGAGCGGCGGTCGTGGGCGGTCACCGCAATCTCCGATCATCTCTCGGAAACATCGCATGATGCAACGATATCTGTCTTCAAAAAGTTCCTCGAGCTGCCAATGCTTTTCGTTGATCACGATCGCGGGGAGGAGCACCGAGTCGTAGACTTCCAGGAGCGGTTGCCGTTTGAGGAAGCCCTTTACCAACTCCTCGGCCTCAGCTTGATCCCCCGCCAGCAATCGCTGATAGATACGCGTCTTCGGTTCAAACACCGGGTCACTGCCCAGTAGGGTTTCGAAAAACGAAAGGCGGGGAATGTGCTTTCCGACCACGAGGACACACACGGTCAACGGGGTTGCCAAAAGCAAGCCGATGGGACCCCACAGCCACATCCAAAACAATGCCGCAACCAGGACTGCGACGGCGGATACTCCCGTATTCCTTCCGTACAGCAAGGGTTCCATCACGTTGTTGCTCAAAAGCTCCAAAACGACGAACAATCCGATCGTTAGCAGCGGGATCGTCCAACCTGTCGTGATCGCAAACGACAACCCGATCGGAAGTGCGGCGGCGACCCACGGCCCTATATAGGGAACGAACCGTAGTGTCGCGGCCACGATTCCCCAGAGCAGCGCGCTGGGAACACCAATGAAGAAGAGCCCGACGCCGACGCCGATGCCGAACGTGGCATTGATCAGAAAGAGCATCGAAATGTACCGCCTGACCCGCGTATTCGCGTCTTCTAGCATTCGCGTGGTCAACGTCAGGTTGTTCTCGCCCATCAGGTGGATAAAGCGGTCACGTAAATCCTCGCGGCGGGCCATAAAAAAAATGACCAGCACGATGATGATGCCGATGGTTCCCAAGATCTCGAGCAGCGTTCCGAACATGCCACTGTAGGATTCCAGCGAACCCGCAAGCGCGGAAACGACCTGCACGGAATCCGACTGTTTTTCCGGCTCCGATCCGTCAACCACGCGATCGGGTTGCGTTCGATCATCGTCCGGCTCTGGACCCGAACGAGTCAACCTTTGCAATATCGAGACTACGTTGACGTTCAATTGTCCGAGCCGCTGCTCGACATTCCGCGAATACTCGGGGATCATGGGGACCAACTGGCTTACCTGCCGCGTGGCAGCCCAGGCCCCAAAACCGAGTATGACGAACCCCAATAAGGCGGTTCCCAGTACCGCCGGGATTCGTGCCAGGCGCCGTTGTTCCAGCCAATCACACACGGGACTGAGCAGAAAGCTTAACAGTGCCGCGAGCGTCAGCGGTATCAACAGCGCTTTGGCAAAATGCAGCGCCGCGACGACGACCACGATCGATGCCAAAGGCAAGATCCAGTGGGATTCGGTGGTCGTCGTATTATTTGCCATGCGATCCTTCAAACTCAAAATCGCCGTGAACTACCAAGGCTTCAACTTCCAACCCAACACGAAGCCGATGCCGAAACACCACATGGCGACGACTTCCGGTTTTTCTCGTGTGTACTGTTGAAAGTATTCCACCAGATCGGTGGTGGGCTTGAGTTGCTCGCCGGAAAACCGGACCTCGTGAGTTTTGCCCGCGGACGGGTAATCGATTTGTTCTTTCATGACATAATCCTGTTCGGGGGATGGTGAACGGTAACTCGACACTTAATGCGATCTTTTTTTCATAATGACACGCTTGACCCAGCGTAGGTTGCGTATCAGCTCGTCTCGCGAACGTTGCAGCACCGCCGCACGTTGCCTTAACAGTTTCCAGCCGACGACGCACATCAGCAGTCCGCAGGTCGCACCCGCGACGACGACGATCAGGAACGCGGTGAAGTGAGAAAATTCAAGGAAATGGACGAGGCCGAGCGCTGCCGTTGCCAGCGCCATCGGGGTACACGCCAGACCGAGAGCCAGGCCCCCGAGCAATGCCAGAGTGGGAACCGAGGCGCGACGCGCGAATTCGCGAGTGTCGGCAGCCACCAGTTGCGACTGCAATTCCGTCAGGGTAAACACGTCGCTCGCGAATGAGCCCACGTCCTGTGCCAAACCTTGCGATTCGTTCGGGGTCACGCCATTGCGGTCACCTACCTTCGTTTGCTGTACCATCCGAGGAGGACTCCTATGCAAAGGGCCGCACTGATTCCGGCCACAGGGTGTTCCTGAATATACAATTCGACCCGACGTCGGCCACGGTCGAGATGCTGCTGGGCCACTTGCAGCAGTTCGGCGTTGGCGTTTGACAGCGATGGGACATGCGGGTCGGCAGCCAGCAGGTCATCGGGGATTCGATTGATCATGGTTGGTCTTCCGGGGGTGAGTTGGCGGATCGCGCCGCGAGGTACTGGTTGGCCTGGCGCGTGGCATACGACATCGCACCTCGCCACAGCAGGTTGCCGGCGAACATCAGCACCGCGGTGCGGACACCTTTAACGGAAGTCTTCTGGGACTGTGTCAGCAGGCGGCTGTGATCGGCCACCTCGTCCAGGGTTCGATTGACCTTTCGAACGCCCAAACGGCGCCGCGGGACAATCACGTATCCGACGGCCCAGGCCACGCCCACACAGACCCAGGGATAGTTCCTGACGTAATGCCGCCACTGGCCCATGTCACGAGCGCTCTCGGCGATCTCATGTGCCCCTTCGTCCAAATCACAGCGCACTTCCTCCATACGTCGGAGAATCGCGTCGGTATCGGGCGAATTTTGCATCGATCCCATCACAGCCGGTCTTTGTAACATGGAGACTAACCCGAAACGCGTTTGGCCAAAGACTCAGGCAGAACCCCGGCGATCGCGTCCAGCATTTGACGACCGAGCTGTTCTGCCGCTTGTTCCGTTCGCCGTCCCAGCGTCGGCCGCGGCGGGGCAGGTCCGCTCAGCAGGCTAGCCACGGCCACGCCGGCTCCGAGTCCGACGCCGAAGACGAGCAGGACAGAGGAGATGGGGTAGTCGGCAACTAATTTCGCCGGCTGGCCCTGGGCACAGGCAGCCGTTTTCTGGGCGGGCGTCTTTTTCTGAGCGGTACTCATGATTTCACTTGTATTTTCGTTTTATTCAATGGTCTGAAACCGGTCACCGGGCGGGGGAGGAGACGATACCGCCGTATCGCATTCCCCCCGACACCAGGACATCCAGTAGGGGACGGGTTAATCAATTCCGTCGTAACAGCAGACCGATCACGACACCCGTGATGCAGCCGGCTCCGAAGCAAACGGCCAGCGATTCACCGGGACGGGTTCGCACCATATCCTCGACGTCCGCATATCCCTCGCGCACCGAAGCAGCGGCCTGGTGGGAACGCTCTTGGACAGCTTCGGAAGCCTGGTGGGCGTACGCCTGAACGGTCTCGCCGGCGCGACTCATCGCCGAGGCACCATTTTCGGTGAATTGATCAAAAAACTGATCGATGCTCTCCCGCGCGGCGCCGGTTTTCTTTTGGATCTTACCCATCAGTTGTTCGACGTTGCCATCGAACTCCTTGACGTCGTCTTCCGACAACGTGCCCCACTTGCTCCGTAGCTTGCCTTGGATCTCTTGCCAGTTTCCCTGAAGTGTTTGTTGATTGATCATCGCTTGTTCCTCGTTTCCTGTACCTAGTAAATGGTTTGAATTTCTGGCCCGGGACACGTCCCCTACTGCCAGCGTGGTTTGCTAACGCCTTTGCTTCAGCGAGTTTTACAAAATCACCGAATAGCTGGTCTCCTTCCCTGACCCCGTCGACCTTCTTCCCGGTCGACCGTTTCACCGCGTCGACAACGCCTTGCAACCGTGTGTCCTAAAGCTGCACGTGGTTACCGCCCTTGTTGCTGGTCACGTTCTTATCGGAACGCGACCAAGTGATGCGGTGTGCATCGAATTCCAAATCAATCGCGGCGATCGCGATGGCGAATGACCTTCGCGGTCGGTCCGTTCATGACTTAGCTTCATAGTGCTAAGCATCGCACGGGAAATATCTGTCGCCACATCCACGCGCTGGCGAGCGTAGCTACCGTCCCCAGACGGTGGCCATACCCAACGGATTGGAAAAAAACAGACAGTCATTCTCCGCCCGATGCTAAGAGACATCCGCGGGGGACACCGCTTCGGCGTTGATGACCGATTCGGCCAGTTTCGTCAGCTTCCTGTCGGTAGCCCCTTCTTCATCCAACGTTTGCTGCAACAGGTCCGCGGCCCGGTCTTCGCCGAGCAAACGGGCGAAGGTACGCACGCACCCGTATCCAGCCATTTCGTAGTGTTCGACGCGCTGAGCCGCAGCGATGAGCGCCGCATCCAGCACCATCGGGTCCGCGTCCTCCGCCAAGAGATCTTGGCCTTCGGCTAACAGCCCTTCCATGGCCTTGCACTTCTTGCCCTTGGGGCCCTTGCCGAGCTCCTTGAAGATCGTCTCCAGACGTTCGATGTGGACCTTCGTTTCCGCCAAGTGATCGGTGAAAGCGGCGCCCAGTTCGGGATGGGAAGCGGCTTTCGCCATCTTCGGCAACGCTTTGAGTATCTGGTTCTCGGCGTTGTAAAGGTCCTTCAGCTCGTCCACGTACAGGTCGTGTAGCGTTGCTAGTGACATCGTTGCTCCTTAAGGTTGGTCGGGTTGGGGTTGATCGGGTTGGGGTTGATCGGATGAGATCGAACCGAGTTGGCACCAATCCCGCGACGCACACTCACATTCAGCAGGCGCGGCACGAGATTTCACTACCGGCGGACTAGCGGAGATCGCTGTGGCGGTCGTTGCCGGCCACCGCGGTCGCGCTGGACGTGGTCACATCGGAAACACCGGCCCGTTCGCAGATGTCCGTGGCCCGCTCGGTATCGTGGCTGTTGTCGGTGTGAATCGAGATCAACGCGTTACCGGCTTTCACCTTGCCCTCATACTCTTTAGCTTCGAACTCCGACATCCCCATGCCGATGAGCGCACCGGTCAGACCGCCGACAGCGCCCCCGATCGCCGCGCCGCTGAGCGCCGCCAAAATGGGTCCCGCGGCGATGAACGGCCCGATCCCGGGAATGGCCAAAGCGCCGATGCCGGCGATCCAACCGAGCGCGCCGCCGAGAACGGCGCCGCCGCCGGCACCCGTGGCCGCGCCTTCGGGCGTTTTGGTGTTGTGTTCGATCTCCAAGTCGCGGGTCCCTTGCTTATCCGCCAACAAGACGGAGATGTTATCACCCGAGAATCCCGCCGTCTGCAAGTTGCGGACGATGGTTTCGGTCTGTGACTGACTGGCTGTGCAAAATACGGTTGTGGACATGAGATTTCCTCTGAAAAGGAGCTGCCAAACGGGGAGGTGATCACAAGCTAAGCAACCGAGGCGTCGCGCGGCCTGCTCGTGTTGTCAATGGCTCATCAGCTTCGCGATGAAGTAGATGACGTTGACGCCGATGAAACCGCCGCCGGCCGGCAGGTAGACCGGCAAATAGCCGGCGGCTGCTAGCGACAAAACGGATCGAATGAGTCATTCCATGATGGTTTCATTGACGAGCACTTTCGCAGGCCGTTAGCAATGAGCGGTAAATAAGTGTTCGGTACCTTTTTTGCAAAGCACCCGGAGGGCGAGTTCCTCGCAAACGTTACGAACACTTTTTTCCCGCACGATCCTTAGTCCTGGTCGATTTCTAACTGGTTGTCGACATTGCCTTCGCCGGCGACGGCCAAGGCGATGGTTTCGACGTGTTGCTTCTCCGTTTCCGACTTCACTTCGCCACGCAAGGTGACCTTGCCGTTTTGAGTGATGATTTTGGCGTTTTGGGCGCTGACCGACATGTCGGTATCGACGACTCGCGACCGGATTTGGGCCGTGATGTCGACGTCAGCTTTGTTCTCGTACTGATCAAACGGCGTCTTCTCCGTGTCGCTACGGTCGGTGGCATTACGGTCGATGGCGTTGCCGTCCGAAGTTTCGGCTGACGAAGGTACGACGGGGACTCCATCGGTCCGTGGTTGCGTTGTGTCGTCGCAACCACAAGCGACGGCGGCGGTGAGCAAAAATGCGTACGTGTAATTCATGTTTTTTTCAGTTGTTTCGTCAGCGTTCACTGGGGTTCGGCGATCATTCCGACCGGTAGCGATCGCGGAAAGCTGTTGGCTAAAGGGTTTGGTGAATGAGCAATGGTTCGTTTCCGGCTGTCCGGCAGATCGTCATGCGAATGGTCAAATTGTTGTGAGGTTGGCCGATTTACCTGTTTTGCCGGTGACAATGGTTCAGTCGTTCGTGGTGAACGGACGTCATCAAGCCGCCCGCCTTGATCCTGTGTCAGGTGAAAGTAAGCGAACGTTCTTTCGGCAACAGAACTATCTCAGCGAAGAGGGCTGGAGGGTATCGATAGAACCCTGATACCGGCATGGTGGAATTCGCCATGTCGAAATTGTTTGGAAAAAACTTTCGGTGGGTGTCTTGCTCGCGCCGGTTGTGAAATGCCCAGGTCGGCGTCGTTTTCAAACGTTGGTGGAACATTTCGGGTAACTGGTAAGTAATGAGCGGTAAAAAAGTGTCCGGACACTTTTTTGCCGCACGATCCTATCGGGGCGTGAGCCCTCGCAGCGAGCGAAACAATTACCCGGCTGGCCACAGGCAAATGCGAAGCATTCGAAAATGCGTCTCTGGGGAGGCGGTCGCGTGCCAAAGCGTTGGTAGGCCTATTCGGACAACGACCGGGGAAAGCGTGATTCGGGGAAATGGGGCTTGGCGTGGATTAGGGCGCGACCTGCGGCCCTTGCGGGGGTGACTTCGCCCAGTTTCGAGCGGTCGCCCGGTTTCGAGCGGTCGCCCAGTTTCGAGCGGTCGCCCGGTGCGGATCGTGATCCTCAGAAAATGGCTGCGGTGCTTTCGGCATTGCTCGCGGATGCAGGGTCGGAGCCGGCGAAGCGGATGGCGGAAGGGTTCAGCCAAGGTTTAGGGTGGATTGGCGGAAAGCTTCAGAGGCCTGTGGGCGTCGTCTGGGACCCTGGCGGGGCCAGGCCGACGGCTTGGCTGTCATAGGCGTGGTGACTGGCATAGGCGTGGTGACTGGCATAGGCGTGGTGACTGGCACAGGCGTGGTGGGGGTTGGGCGATGTCGGCGATTGGGGGGCGGCGTCGGTACGGGGGGCGGTTGGACCGAGGCGGTCTCTACGGCGACTGCGGGTCAACCGACGGAGGGGACGTTGGCGGAGGGGACAGCGGCAATGGCTGGGCTGCTGATGCGAGTGATCGGCCTGTTGTGGGCCACTTTCTGGAGTGTTTTAGCGGCGGGTGATGGCGTCGGATTGTCGGGCGTCTGGTCGAGGGGGGGCTGTGCGCGGTATCACATGGCACGTCCGTCGCTGTCTGGCGCCGACGGATGACCTGACAGGACAAGACAACCTCGCGGCAGAAGGGATCGACGGTCGGAGTGATGCAGAAAACGAAAGTGGCCATCGTGGGCTTGGGGACCGTGGGCAGTGGCGTCGCTCGCTTGCTGCTGGATCACGGCGATCGGACCGCTCGTCACGCCGGCCGAACGCTGTGGCTGGAACGGGCCGTCGTGCGGGACTTGGACAAGCCTCGTGACGTCGACTTGCCCGCCGGTATCCTGACCGACGACGTGGAGGCGGTTTACGACGACCCCGAGATCGCTGTCGTCGCCCATTTGGTCGGTGGCCTGGAACCGGCGCGCACGATCATGATTCGGTTGTTGGAGGCCGGCAAAGACGTCGTCACGGCGAACAAAGCGTTGCTTGCCGACCACGGGCCGGAACTGTTCACGCTGGCACGGAAATTGGGGCGTACGATCGCCTTTGAGGCGTCGGTTGCCGGCGGCATCCCGATCATCACGAACATTTCGCAGTGCCTGTCGGCGAACGGCATCCTGTCGCTGGAAGGCATCTTGAACGGGACGAGCAATTTCATCTTGTCCCAAATGGACCGGCAGGGGGTCGCGTACAGCGAGGCGGTGGCGGAGGCACAGCGGCTGGGGTTTGCCGAGGCGGACCCGACGATGGACGTCGACGGCAGCGACGCGGCTCAAAAATTGGCCATCTTGGCTCACCTGGCGTTTGGTGCTCAGGTCGATTGGCGGCAGATCCCAAGGGTCGGGATCGATTCGCTCGATATCGACGACCTGCGATACGCGGCCGATTTGGGTTACGCGATCAAACTGCTTGCCGAGGCGAAATTGGTCGACGGCAAGCTCGATCTGCACGTCTCGCCGACGTTGATCAAACGCCGGACGCCGTTGGCGGAGGTCCACGGTGCTTTCAACGCCGTGCGGGTCGTCGGCGATGCGGTCGGGCCGGTTTTTTATCACGGGCAAGGGGCGGGGCAGATGCCGACCGCTTCGGCCGTGGTCGCTGATCTGATCGACACCGCGGTCGGACGGACGCGATTGACGTTCGAGACGTTGGAGCCCTTCTCGACGGCGTCGCCGCCACGGGTCAGCTTGCGAAACAGCGACGAGTTGCCGGGCCGTTATTACTTTCGGCTGCGGGCGATGGACCATCCGGGAACGCTGGCGGCGATCACTGGGGTGTTCGGCAAGCATCGGCTGTCGATCGCGTCGGTGCTTCAGCAGGACCGGGCTGAAGCCGACGCCTCATCCGCGGCCGAGGACTGCGTGCCGCTGATGATCATGAGCCACGAGGGGGCCGAAGGGGCCGGCAGGGCGGTGGCGGAAGAGATCGAGTCGTTGGGCGTTGTTCGCGGCCACGTCACCCGACTGCGGGTCAAGAACCCCTGAGCGGGGCGGTCGGAACGTGTCAAACGAACAAGCGAACTCAACGTGCAAGCCGCGAGGCAACATGAGCTGATACGCCGCCGCCCGGGCGGTTACCGGATCGCAGGAAGCGGCCGCCGAGTCCGGTTGGGCTGCGTCAATGGACCCGTTGGCCGGGCAAGCCGCCCTCGTCGACGCCGAGCAGGAAGACTTCGGCGCCACCCGGTCCGGCGGCGGTGACCATCCCTTCGCTGAGCCCGAATCGCATCTTGCGTGGCGCCAGGTTGGCGACCATGACGACCAAGCGGCCGACGAGTTGTTCCGGGGTGTAGGCGGCCTTGATGCCGGCGAAGACCTGGCGGCGTTCGGTGCCGCCGAGGCTCAGCGTCAGCCGCAGCAACTTGTTCGCTTCGGGCACCTGTTCGGCTTCGATGATCCTGGCGATCCGCAGGTCGACTTTGGCGAATTCGTCGATCGTGATTTCGGGTGCCAGCGGCTCGGCTTGCAGCGGCTGATCGCTGTCGTTCCACTGGGCGGCGGGATCGGTCGTGGGAGTATCGTCGTCGTTGCGGCTGTCTTCGATCATCTTGTGCAAGGCCTCGATTGGAATGCGGTCCATCATCCGCTGGAAAGGTTGAACGGCGGTCCCCAACAGGGGCGTTTGGCTTTGGTCCCACCGCACGATCGGGTCGCCCAGCCATTGGCCGCATTGTTCGGCGAGCTTGGGCAGGACGGGGGCGAGGTAGATCGCCAGTTGGCGGAACAGGTTGGTGGCGACGGTGCAGACGTCGCGGAGTTCGTCCAGTTTGTCGGGGTCCTTATTCAGGTCCCACGGGCGGGCGCGTTCGACGAAGGGGTTAGCTGCGTCGGCCAGTTCCATGATCCGGCGCATGGCGCGGGCGAATTCGCAGGCCTCGTAGGCCTCCGCGATCTCCTCGCCCGCCGCCGCCGCGGCAGCGAACAGGCCGCCGTCCTCGGGATAGGTCGCTGCCAACCCGGTGCGGCTGGCGAATTTGCCGACGCGGCTGGCTAAGTTGACGACTTTGCCCACCAGGTCGCTGTTGATCTTGTCGACGAATTCCTCCGGTCCCAAGTCGAGATCCTCGACGCGAGCCCCGAGTTTGCTGGCGTAGAAGTATCGCAGGTAGGACGGGTCGGCGTGTCGCAGGTAGGTTTCGGCGGCGACGAGCGTCCCCGTCGACTTGCTCATCTTTTCGCCGCCGACGTTCAGGAAGCCGTGGATGTGAACCTTCGTCGGCAATTGGTAACCGGCGGCGTGGAGCATGCCGGGCCAAAACAGGGTGTGGAAGTAGGTGATGTCCTTGCCGATGAAGTGATGGATCTCGGTTTGGTCGCTCTTCCACCAGTCTTCTAACCGTTCGCCATGAGCTTGGCACCACTGCGCGGTGCTGGCGATGTATCCGATCGGGGCGTCGAACCAGACGTACCAGAAATGGCCGGGTGCGTCGGGGATTTCGAACCCGAAATAGGGAGCGGGGCGGCTGATGTCCCAATCGCGAAGTTCCTTTGCCAAAAAGTGGCCCTTCAGGTAATTCGCGGTTTCGCTCTGCAGGGCGCCGCTCTGGTCGATCCAATCCGCCAGGAAGCCGTGCAGCTTTTCAAGCTGCACAAACAGGTGCGGCGCCTCGCGGACGATCGGGGTCGCGCCGCTGAGGGTGCTCTTGGGGTCGATCAGGTCCGTGGGAGAATACGTCGCGCCGCAGGGGCCGCAGTTGTCACCGGGCTGGTTGTGCGCCCCGCAATTGGGGCAGGTGCCACGGACGAATCGGTCCGCCAAAAAGGTGTTCGATTCGGGATCGTAAAGCTGGGCGACGTCGCGTTGGACGATCAGCCCTTGGTCGCGCATCGCCTGCCAGAACTCGCCGCAGAGTTGCCGATTCTCGTCGCAGTGGGTGCTGCCGTAGTGATCGAAGTCGATGCCGAAGCCGGCGAAATCGGCTTGGTGCGATTCGCTCATCTGGGCGATCAGTTCGACCTCACTGCGGCCTTCGCGGCCCGCCCGGATCATGATCGCCGTGCCGTGCGTGTCGTCCGCACAGATGTAAACACAGCGGTTGCCGCGGAGCTTTTGGAACCGAACCCAGATGTCGGTTTGGATGTACTCGACCAGATGGCCGATATGGATCGGGCCGTTGGCGTACGGCAAGGCGCTGGTGACCAAGATCCGGCGAGGCGTTGCTGTTTCTGGTCGCTGCGCGGGGGCTGTTTCCGGTCGCGTCGCGGGGGCCGGTTCAGCTCGCGTCGCGGGGGATGCCGTGGCGGCCGTCGGGGGCGTCGGGTTGCTCATGCGGAGAGTTTAGACATCCTGCGACGGAACAGGTAGACGTGACCGGGGTGTCGTGCGCGCCGGCCAACGAGCGAGATGCCGTGCGTTCCTGCGGCCAGCAAGGCGTCTCAGGTCAGCAATTCCTCACGAATCCGCTGGAAGTATCGCAGCAGCGGACGGGCACCGCTGGCTCCCCACAACCCGGCGTGCGGCAACGTGTGAGGGGCGGTGTCGTCCCAGCCTTCCCAAACGATGGCGTGAACGAACGGCTTGGCGAGCGCGACCCGCAGGATCGCGCTGGCCGTTTCCAATTGGCGAGCTTCGGGGGTGTCGTTCGGGTCGGCCGCGATGACATCGCACGCACGTGTCGCGAGCGGGTCGGCGGTGATGTCGGCCGGAACGGCGAAGTGCAAGAGCAGCGGCAGTCCGAGTGTGGCCCAGCGGTCGAGCACTTGGCCGATCGCTAGGGAGCTGCGGGGGGGCATGCCGAGGTCGGAATAACCCAGCCGCATTTCGACCCCCAGGCCGGCCAATCCCAAGCCGCACCGCGCCAAGGTATCGGCAAAGTGAATGGGGGAAAGGCCGTCGCGGTGGTGGGCGAGGTATTCGCCCTGCGGTTGGTCGACGCTGAAGATCACCGGCGTCTGTGGGTCTTGGCGGCGAACCGATTGGACGAGGGTCGATGCCAATTGCATCACCTGCTCGTCGGACAACCGCAAGCGGCCTGGCAGGTTCAATCCCGAAGCGGGATTCCAAAGCTGCACACGCCCCTTGTACCGCTTGACGATCCGTTCGACGTACTGGTTGGCCGAATCGAGCAGCTTGTGGAACTGCCCTTCCATCAGGTAAACCCAATCGGGCAGGGAGTCGGCCTGGAAATCGATCAGCGGCCCGGCGATGACCCGCAGGCCCTGCTGGCTCGCCCAATCGAACGTGGCGTCGGTCGCGGAAAAATCGCCACCGCCGAACTGGGGTTCGATGTCCTTCCAGGAAATTCTTACCGCGACGGAATTGAACGCCGACTTGTAGTCATCGCCGTGGTTGGGGATACCACCATTTCCCGGCAATTCCGCAGCCATCAGCGTCGTCAGGCGGGTGTCACGGTGCTTGCGGTACGCGATCGCCTGCGTCGAATACTCGTCGCTGAGTCGGTGCGATGCCGTTTCGAGCAGCTCGAGTGCCTTCAGGGAATGGGTGGCTTGACGCCAACCGATCGACGTTCCGCTGGCATCCAAGAAATGCTGAGTCGCGTCATCGAGCAGGCTCTGAAACTCGTCATGCAGTTGCAATCCCGAGCGGGCCCAGGCGTCGGATTGGTTGCGGACGTTGTAGAGCGATCCGCGGGCCAGTTCCAATAACAGCGGGTAGGGTTGCTGGCGAGGCCGCAAGGAGCAGGTGTTGAGCGATGAGATCCCGTGACCGTTGACGGGTAACGGCAGGAACAGCTTGGCCGAATCATCGATGTCCCGCCGGACCGTCAACCGACAACCGTCCAGGCGGGACAGGGTGTGCCAGGGAACGCCTTCAACGCCAGACAAGTATGCCGCAGGCCAAAGCGCCTGCGTCAGCAGCGGCTGTTGGGCGTCGTCGACGTCGAAGATAAACTGACCCATGAGACTCAGGCGATAAGGTCGCTGACTAACGGTCGTGCGAAACGTGGGCAGGAAATAAAAACAGCCGTGACGGTCGATGACCGGCACGGCTGGTCGAATGAAATGGGAACTCGGGAAAAACCCGAGCAACACGGCCGACGATCGAAGGAACCGAGCCGCTTAGCTGATCGCGGCCTGGAGCTGCGTCTTGGGACGGACCCCGACGAAGCTTTCGGCGACTTGACCATCGCGGAAGACCATCAGCGTCGGAATGCTGCTGACGCCGAACCGCTCGGCGGAACCCGGGTTGTCGTCGATGTTGACTTTCCCGATCTTGACGCCTGGGTTTTCCTTTGCCAATTCCTCGATCACCGGAGCGATCTGACGGCAAGGTCCGCACCAGGGGGCCCAAAAATCGACCAAGACCGCACCGTCGGCTTGTAAAACTTCGGTGTCGAAATTGTCGTCTGTGAACTCGAGAACGGCTTCGGATGCCATGCAAAAACCTTTACTGGCGTGAGAGTTAACGCGACCGCTATCCGGCAAACCGCCAAACGCGATGAAGACTTCCGATCTGGATCGTGCGATCTGAACCGATGAACGGAACGTCGACCCTGCGTCGGTTACGCGGTTCGAATTGTAAGCGAACCGGCGGGCCTGTCAATTTGCCCGACCCCAATTTACCCGTTTCGCCCTTGGCCGGCCAAGGGGGAAACGGCGTTCGAGGCGACGAGGTTGATGAGCCGCGGCTTCGTGGAGCTGGGTTGCGGCAACCTGCACCCGAAAAATGCGACGCAGATGCCGCGGATTGCCCGTGATCGGGACGACGGGCCGCGACCGGCGGCAGTCAGCCACAGGCGGTATTTTCAGGAACCAGCTTGCTCCGGAGACGTCGTGTTCAGAAGACGTCCTGCGGCGCAGCGATCAACCGAGCCGCTCAAAATCGGCAACCCGAATCGCCGCCGGAGTGCTGACGGCGGCGGGGCGAGCCCCTGACGTTTGCCAATAGTCCGGCGCGTAACGTCGGGCTTCGATCCACATCGCGATCACGGCGATGAACATGAACAGCGCGCTGAGGATCAACATCATCGTGTAGATGTTCATCGGGTGCTTGCGGACGGGTGAACTAGAAAGTTGTGTCGACACGGTCACCTTCCTGAATCGGCGATTGGTTGTAGTCTCGCAAGATCTCCGCGACCGACCGATTCGGTTCGGTCCGGCGGATCCGTACCCGACCGACATAGCGACCGCTGCGGGTGACGTCCAGCAGATGACCGTCACGGAGCCCGTCGTCGTAGCCGATCGAAACTTCGATCATGTCGAGCGGGCGGTTGACGACCAAGACCGTGCCACGCCGTTCCGGCGGGGCGCCGTCGAGCGGTTCGTTGACGTCGATGCCCTTCATGTCGACCACTTCACGATAGCGGCTCAATTGGGACGCCAATTGTTCGTTCCGTTCGGTCTGGCCCTGCAGCGTACCCCGCAGTTGGTTCATTTCGTCGGTCATCTTCAGCGTTTCGGCGAACAGCGAATCGCGGTCCTCCTGTTCGGTCCGGATCTGGTCGCGAAGCTTGCGAGTTTCCTCGGTCAGCCGCTGAAGCTCCTCCGCCCGGCTCCGGTCGAGCTGCGACAATTCGGTGCTGCGGGCTTCCAACTGCTGCACTTCCGATTCGCGGGCCCGCAAAACCTGTTCCATCTGGTCCAACTGCGTTTGCAGGGCGGCCAGGGCGGTGCGGCGAGCCGCCTGTTCCCGGTCGAGGGCCGCCTGCGTCCGCTGGCGGTCATCCGTCAGTTGGCGATTGGTCCGCGTGATGTCCTCGACCCGCTTTTTCAAACCGGTGTTCGGGTCCATCACTTCGGTCCGCCAATTGCGGTGCGAAGCGTTGACCGCCAGCGAGAGGACCATGAACGCGACGCTCATGATGAAGATAAAGACCGATAAAAACTTGCCCAATAATGTCATCGCTAACAGCTCTCGATCGGTCGGTATTTACCAACAGAAAAGGAACGAGCGGATTGAATCCACAACGGCAATCCGGACCGCTATCGGCAAAGTATAGTCCGCCGGTTCGAAAACTGTCAAAAAATTTGACCGCGAAGGCCGCCTCATCGCGGCGTTTTGCCGTTTCGTCCTATTTTACCTAGCTGTTTCGCTTGGGAAGTCACCGGTAGGGCTCTCGATCGGCGGCCGAAAATGACGGTCGACGCGCCGCAGTTCCCCAAATCGAATGCGGACTCGCCGGTCGCTAGCGGATCGCTGCCGCCTGGCTCCCTGCCGCCCGGTTCGCGGTTGCGACCGGGGGCATTTCGTGAGCAAAAAACTCGGCCCAAACCGGCCGGTGGTCGCTGATCGCCGACGCCTGCGCGGGGCTCAAGCCGAAGTCTCGTTCGTAGTCGACGACGCCGAAAACGCCCGTGTATTCCGTCGTGACAGTTTGGTCCAGCAGGATATGGTCGTAGGTTTTCGTCCCCAACGTGTTGGTCGGGGTGGTGCCGACGACGGAGTACATGCCGGGGATCTGGCCGAGCTCCCCGAGGTTGGCGGTGCTGACGTTCAGGTCGCCGACCATCAGCGTGTTGACGAGTCCTCGCATCTGGTACTCGTATTCGCGAACCCGCAGGAACACGTCGTCGAGCACATCCATCTCGTTCGATTTTCCGCTGGGAGAGACCTGGTTGGGGTCGGTGTGGGCGGAAATGATCGTGAACCGGAACGGGCGGCGCCCCATGGCGGACGGGATGCGGGTTTCGAACGACGCGACCATCGGCGGCCGGTGCATCCGGTCGGAATCGTCACGAACCACGTAAGCCGAATCGGGCAGCATCGCGATCCGGGTGACGTCCCACACCATCGCGTATTGCTCCAGATAGGTCGTCCGCCCGATCGGTTCGCTAACCGCGGCGTCGTAACGTCCGCCGCTGCGGTTCAGCAGATCGACGAGCCGCGCGACCGGCATCGCTTGCGGCGATTGCACTTCCTGGATCGCCACCAAGTCAAATTGGCTGATGATCCGGGCGAGGTTTTGCATAACTTCCGCGTCGCCGGACTTCTTTTCACCGAATCGCTGGATGTTGAAGGTCGCGATCCGAATTCGCTCAGACGAACGCGTGGCGTTGGGATCGAGCCGCACGGGGGCGATCGCCGCGCCGGGTAAGCCGGGCCCATCCAAACCGGCTGCCATTTCGGCCAAACGGTCGAACTTGGTGAAATCGATCTGGCCGGTTACCGCGGCGCCGATCAGGAACAACAGGCCGGCAAACGTCAAACCCGGCCCGATCATCCGTGTCGGCCGGATCGGGCCGGTCAACAGCCGGAGGATTCGCATGATCAGGAACACCGAAGGCCTCCCTGCCGTGGCGCCGCCGAGGCGGAGAAGGGTTCAATTGAGATCGAAGAGTCCGCCATCGCAAAATCCGATGTGACTACCAACCGGTTGTCGGCGGTTCCGGCGGGGACCGTCGCCGGCGATCAGGCGGCGGAAATCAGGCCGCGGGAATCAGGCGGCGGCAATCAGGCGGCTCGGTGCGATAACGCC
>RECD01000251.1 GCA_007694185.1 Planctomycetaceae bacterium | reverse complement strand
ACTCTTCCGGGCGTTGCTGCGCCGGAGGATTTTCTTGGTCGCACGTATTGCGTAACGGGTGACATGGTTCAATTCGATTCGGATGCCGACGCTTCGGACGCTCAATCCGGCGGTGTGATTTCGCAGGGCGATTTGCTGCGCGAAACCCGTTCGGATGACGAGACGGCTGATGAGCCGAACTCCGGGCGCAAGGGTGATCGCGAGCCTGCCGATTTCGTGCCGCCGAGTGCCGCGGTGATCGATCGCTTGCGGTTAGCGATGTTGCCGGGCGTCGGCCCGCGGATTTTGGCTGAGTTGCTGCGGCGGTTCGGCGATGCGGCTGCCGTGCTCGCGGCCGATACGCAAGAACTGATCAGCGTGCCCGGCGTCGGCAAAAAGTTGGTCGCGACGATCCGCCATGCGGACGACCATGTCGACATCGATAGCTTGCTACGCTGGTGCCGTGAAACCGGGACGACGATTTTGCCGTCCGATTCGCCGGAGTACCCGGTCGGGTTGAAGCGGCTCATCGATGCCCCGCCGGTGCTGTTCGTCCGCGGGGACTTGTTGCCACGCGACGCGTTGGCGGTCGCGATCGTGGGGACGCGTCACGCTACGGTCTACGGCCGATCGCAAGCCGAAAAGATCGGTTATGGCTTGGCCAAAGCCGGCGTGACCGTGGTCAGCGGCATGGCGCGCGGGATCGACACGGCGGCTCATCGCGGCGCGTTGGACGGCGAAGGACGGACGATCGCGGTCTTCGGTTGCGGGCTGGATCACATCTACCCGCCGGAAAATCGGGAATTGTCAGCTCAGATCGCCGCTTCGGGGGCGCTGATCAGCGAGTTTCACCCGCAGACCAAACCGCACTCGGGCACTTTCCCGCAGCGAAATCGGCTGATCAGCGGCCTATCGCACGCGACCTTGGTGATCGAGGCGCCGGAACGGAGCGGGTCGTTGATCACGGCGCGGACGGCGGACGAACAGGGTCGCGAGGTGTTGGCTTTGCCTGGACCGGTGACGAGCCGAGCGAGCGAGGGGACCAATTTGCTGATCCGTGACGGCGCCCGCTTGGTGCGTCACGTCGACGATATCCTGGAGTGCTTGGGGCCGCTGGCCGAGTCGGTCCCGACGCCGGACGGTCGCGAGGTCCGCCGACCTGGCGAGGCGTTGCTGAACGACCGTGAAAGGCAGGTTCTCGATGCGATCGCTACCGAACCGACCGGAATCGACCAAGTCGTCCAGCAATCGGGCTTGGCGGTTCCCCAGGTTTTGGCGACCATCAGCGTGCTGGAGATGCGGAAGCTGATCCGGCGGCTCAGTTCCCAATACGTTTCACGGGTCTGAGCCGGCCAATTCGAAGGGCCGCCGAACGCTTCCATCGCCACCAAAAACCAGTGACAGACCCTCCCGCGGATATCGAATCGATCCTCGGTCCTCAGGGACGGATCGCGAAACGGCTGAGCCGTTACGAGCACCGACCGCAGCAATTGCAGATGGCCGCGGCGGTCGCCGAGGCGCTCGCGACCGGCCAACACCTGGTCGCCGAAGCCGGCACGGGGACCGGCAAGAGCTTCGCATACCTCGTCCCCGCGATCCTCTTCGCGACCGCGAACCAAGTCGACCCCGAAGAGACCGACGACCGACAGACCGACATCGAAGCGGGGCATCCCGAGCCGCAGCCACACCGTCACCCGCAACCGAATGGACCCGAGCCGCCGGCCGCCGCGCCGCAGCCTCGGCGGGTGTTGATTTCGACTCACACGATCAGCTTGCAGGAACAGCTCATCGCCAAGGACGTGCCGCTGCTCAACGCCGTGATCCCGCGCGAATTCAGCGCGGTGTTGGTCAAGGGTCGCGGCAATTACTTGTCGCTGCGGCGGTTGAAGAACGCGCTCGTCAAGTCCGTCTCGCTGTTCAGCACCGACGAACAGCAGACGCAATTGGAACGTATCCGGAAGTGGGCCGAGACGACGACCGACGGCAGCCTGGCGTCGCTCGATTTCAAACCTGCCCCAGGCGTTTGGGACGAGGTGGCGAGCGATACCGGCAATTGCCTCGGCAAGAATTGCCCGACGTTCGCGAAGTGCCATTACTTTCAAGCTCGTCGCCGGGCGTCGCGGGCACAACTGTTGATCGTGAACCACGCGCTGTTCTTCAGCGACCTGGCGCTGCGGCGACAAGGCGTGTCGTTGCTGCCCGATTACGACGCGGTGGTGTTGGACGAAAGCCACACGATCGAATCGGTCGCCAGCGATTATCTGGGGCTTCGCGTCACGAACACCCAGATCGATTACCAGCTCAACAAACTCTACAACGACCGCACGCAGAAGGGCCTGCTCGTCACCCATGACCTGAAGGGGCTGCAACAACTCGTCGACCAGTGCCGTTACGCGGCCGCCAATCACTTCGCCGATCTGCTCGATTGGCTCGAATCGCAAGGCGACACGCAAGGCCGAGTTCGCATGCCGGACGTCGTCGAGAACACGCTGAGTGAACCGCTTGTCGAACTCGCCGCTCGGGTCCAAAAGTTCGGGTTGTCGTTGCATGACGATTCAGAAAGTAAAAATTTCAATTCGGCTCACGATCGGCTGATAAGCCTCGCGTCCGCGATCACCCAGTGGAACCGCCAAATGCTCGACGGCGTCGTCTACTGGATCGAACGGGAACGCACGCGGGGGCGGACCGAACGCGTGACGTTGGCCGCCGCCCCGATCGACGTCGGCTCGGCGATCCGCGAGGACTTGTTCCAGAGCAAGGCGATCCGCAGCGTGATCTTGACCAGCGCCACGTTGGCGGTTGGCAAGGACGACACGTTCCGGTTTTTCCGTTCGCGGGTAGGGCTCAGCCGCGGGCTGACGATCCGCGTCGGTAGCCCCTTCCGGTATGACCAGCAGGCCGAGGTGATCCTCGTTTCAGATTTGCCGGACCCATCGTCGAATCGGGTCGCGTTCGAGTCGGCGCTTCCGGCGCAGATCCGTCGGTACCTCGAACAATCCGACGGGCACGCGTTCGTGCTGTTCACCAGCTACGACCTGTTGCGGCGGACGGCCGCCGCGGTACTCCCTTGGGCAAACGAAAAAGGGATGTTGTTGCTCAGCCAAGCCGGGGAGTTGAACCGCACCCAGTTGATCGAAAGCTTTCGCGCCAATTCGCGAAGTGTGCTGTTCGGCACCGATAGCTTTTGGCAGGGTGTCGATGTGCCCGGGGATGCGCTGCAGAACGTGATCATCACGAAGCTGCCGTTCGCCGTCCCCGATCATCCGCTGCTGGAGTCTCGGTTGGAAGCGATCCGAGCCGCCGGCGGCAACCCGTTCCGCGATTACCAATTGCCCGAAGCGGTCATCAAGTTCCGTCAGGGCTTCGGCCGTTTGATCCGCACCTCGACCGACCGCGGGATCGTCGTGGTCCTCGACCCCCGCATCGTCACGAAGCCCTACGGCAGGACGTTTCTCGATTCTTTGCCGAAGCTGCCGGTGCGGACGGTACCCGCCGGTGGTACGCCGAACAAGGGTTGATCCGGTTGTGCGGCATGCCCTGTCGGCCCGAGGGCCGGTTGTAGCATTTCGCACAGTTCCACCTTGAACTGTCGCTGGAAATTGACGGGTAAATGCAGACTCTTTCTAGCTTCTGCGAGCGGCCGTCCGATACGAAACACCGGTAAGGAAGCCCTCGCAAGGTGAGGGCCGCCATCGGGTAGGGCGTTGTGACGGATTCGTCCGTCACGGCTCGCAACGCCCGATGTCGGCCTAGGTTCAAGCCGGTTCCGGCTGGGAAGCAACAAACACCTTGCTTGATTTCCGATCCGAGCAGAAATGGAAATCCTTTCACCGAGTGTGATCTCAGCGCCGTTTCGCTAGGTCGTTTAAATCTCCCCACTCTCATCCCCAGGAAGGGGAAAACTAAAAGCCATGAAAACCTCAAATTCCCAATTCCAAAAGCGCCTCGCCACCTACATCGCCGCGATGGGCATGGCAGGCATCGCCTCCCCGTTCGTTTTCGCCGATCCGGTCGACGGGTTGTCTTCGCCTTACGTTGTCGAAGCGGAATCGCTGTTGGATTTCGAGCCAGAACAACTGGTTTCGGAAGTCAACTCCGAGTCGCCGAGTGAGCTGTTGCAGCAGCGTTACCCGGACGGCAAGATCCACACCGAACGGTACATGGTCGAGGACGCCGATGGGAACCTTGTGAGCCACGGGCCGTTCAAGGAGTTCGATACGAAGGGTACCGTGATCCGTCACGGCAACTACAACATGGGCAAGCTCGACGGCAGCTGGTCGCAGCAGGTTTCGGCGGCACAAGTGCAAGCTTTGGCGGGCACGATCGACGCCGGCTTCCGCGCCCCGTTCACCTCGGACGCGACCTTCGTCGACGGCAAGCTGAACGGCGACTGGACCGTCAGCGACTCGAAGGGCAACCCGGTCTTGCTGTGGCAGTTCGAGAACGGTCAGCGTCAAGGTGTGTCGACCTGGTTCGATAGCCGGCACACCGCGATCCGCGAGATCACGTACGCCGACAGCATGCCTCACGGACCGGCGACCCAAACGATCGCCGGCCAGCGGACGCCGAACCGGATCGATTTCGACAAAGGCCGCGTCGTGCAAACGAACACGACCTGGTTCGAAAAGGGCAAGAAGAAGTCCGAAGAAGCCGTGTTGATCCCGTCGGGACGCAAGTTGGTCTCGCACGATTGGTGGAACTCGGCCGTCACCTCCGAAGCCCTGCAAGGGGAACCGATGCGGCACGGCACCTACGTCGCGTGGCACCCCAACGGCTTGAAGCGGATGGAAGGCCAGTTCAGCTTCGGCGAACCGACCGGCGAATTCCAGTGGTGGCACGAAAACGCCCAACCGAAGATGAAGGGCGAGTACTACGACGGCAAGCGGATCGGCCAGTGGACCTGGTGGCACGAGAACGGCTTGAAGATGTTCGACGGCAACTACGAAGCGGGCGTCCAAGTCGGTCAGTGGTCGCGTTGGGATGACAAGGGCAAGCTCGTGATGCGAGACATGTCGCCGAACTTCCCCAACATTAAAGTTGACCTGGAACTCGATCCGGAAAGCAGCGTGATGACGGTGACGACCGAGGAAAAGCCGGCCCCTTCGGCGAACCCCCAATCGGTTTCGCGTCCGTCCGCCCGCGCGGTCCGCTAGACCGCAGGTGCTGACCCGAGCCCACAAGCCAACCGCGTGATCTCACGCGGTTGGCCCTCACCGACGAAGCGAAAGCCGTTTGCCCAACCCGCAAGGGAAAGGCAAGCGGCTTTTTTCGTAGCCGCATCCAACACCTCATCCAACGCAATTACAAAGCAAAATCTCCCCAAGGGCCAGAAACAAAATGGCCGTCACCTTCCGAAAACCGTCACCTTCCGAAAACCGGTCTCCTTCCGAAGGCCTTTCCTAACTCCGGCTCCCCTCTCCCCGTTGCGGGGAGAGGGGTAGGGGGGTGAGGGGCCGAACTCGGGGGCAACGTTTTGACCATCCCAAAACGCACGAGCAAACGCGATCTCGAAGGTATCGACTTTTCTCGCCGGCCCAGGAAGCAAGCGATCGAGTTCGCGAGCGAAGTTTGGCAACTGGTCCGCGGGCGACGGATTCTCGGTGCAAAATCTCGAAGCGAACATCCGATCAGACCTTATACGCTCGCTTTCGTTTGCTTCGAATTGAATCGGGTGTAATCGGTAGCCTGCCACTGCCTGGATGGAGGCCGCTGGAAAATCTAGCAAAATGGCCGTCACCTTCCGGAGGCCGGTTTGGGCGCCAACTGACACCGGTATCACCTGCCGGATACCACCCGTGGACGTCCTTCCGAGCCGAAGGCCCATCCGTTTGCCTAGCCCAGTCCAACGGGCTGGGAACGCGGCCGATCCCATTCGTTACCCGATCCTGGTTGAGTCAATTCTCGATGACAATCCCAATGATCTTCCCTGCATGCTTCTTCCGCAGTTGATCCATGTTGGCACACGAATAAAAGCTAACAAATTCGTCGGCAGATTCTGCATTTCCGTCAACGACGAACACTTCGAGAAATCCGATCTCTGGTTGCGAGATGATCATGGCGATTTTGCCAGGTTCGGCCTCAAAATCCGTGTAATCCGATAATTTGCCTTTTCCTTTACATCTCTTTTGGTACCAATCGCTTACTTGTTCAAGGCTCCCATCGGACACGAACACAATCGCATTCTTGACGCGGCCCCAGTTGTAGGACAGCGGAAGAGCTTCTATCAGCGTTTCCGGTAGAAAAGTGGAGAGCGGTTCGGAAACCGCGTTTCGGATCGGCTCGTCCCAGGTTTCAGTTTTCCAGACGAACACACCCTTACTATTAATGTAGCCCCTGGCCTTGCCTTTCGTTACCAACGCCAAACCACCTCGAAAACCACTTGCCTCATCAAACTGTCTGGGAATGGCGACGTCTCCATTCGAGTCGATGTAGCCAACGAGCCCATCTTCTCCTTCGATCGTTGCGAATCCACCTTGAAACCAACCGACATCACCGCATTCGGTTACCGCAGCGATTACCTTGCCGACGGAGTCAATGAGGACCGTCTTGTCTCCCGATTCGGCAACGAAAACTGAACCGTCCCACGGTGCGGTTATTTGGTCGTACTTCCCGAACGTTACGAGAATATTGCCTTCAGAATCAAGCAGCCCAACTTGGTCGCCTTTGACCGCCCGTATCGCGCCGGCAGTCGGATTGTCGAGCCCCGTATAGACACCCGGTTGAATCACAAAATTGCCGGTTCGATCGATCAGCCCAGAATTTCTACCGTTGTCTGGACCAACGAAAACGCACGCATGCCCTTCTTTAAAGCCGTATGAATAAGTTAGCGACCGATTTTCAAAGACGAATCGCCCTCGCTTGTCGATAAAGCCAGCCGATTGTTTCGCGAGCTGTTCATTTTCAACAGAAGATTCCATGAAAGGTGGAACTCGCGTTTTGACAAAAGCCAGACCTTCGGAAAAGTCGCCGGCAGTGTAATACTGCGGCTTGACGACGAGTTCGCCTGCTCGATTGATGAACCCGTCGACACCGGTCGAGTCGTTGATGTGTATCCGGGCCATTCCGTCTTGGAAGTCATGGTACGAGTACGTTTCAAACC
>RECD01000089.1 GCA_007694185.1 Planctomycetaceae bacterium | reverse complement strand
GGGCCCGGATTGCCATCAACCGGGGGACCGGTCGATGCCGGGGGACCGGAAAAGAGTTCGCTCTCGCGCCGGTGGTCCGGTTGGTGAATCCTTGGAGTCGCGGGATTTTCCGCTGTGGATGCCGTGCAGGAGGCTCTTTTTCGCGACCCGCGACTTCGGTTTTCGGCGAGCCAGGAGCCGGTGTGCGGCTCAGTCCTCGCGTGTGAACTTCGAGATCTCGCGCGATTTGGTCGTCTCAAAGTCGCGCAGACGTTTGGCTAACTCGGCAATCGTAGCCGCTGAACTGCTGTTCTCGATGCGATCCAACCACTCCTCGACACACCGGTCCGACGCCAGAGCGCAGGTCAAGGCGGAGCGGAAGGAAGGGTCGCTGTCGCAAGCACAGTCGTTTGCGTGCGTCGCCGAGGGACTGATCGGCGGACCGGATGGCAGGTAAGTCGACTGATCCCGCGACAGGTCGTTCAGCTCCGCTCGAATCACTCGGGCCGATTGTGACTCGAGACCCACCAGGTGCTCCAGCAACAAGTCAGCGCGCGGGTCGCAACTGGTTTTCGCAAGTTCCGCATAGCGACTCGCTCGGGCCTCGTGGTACCCCGCCAGCATCACCAACACGTCGTAGACTGTTTGCGGACTCATCTCCCTACACCTCGTCCTTCCAGGGCGGTATGGACTATCGATCGGCCCGAACCTAATCTATACATGCAGGTAGATTTATGCAAGTCGGTCGGGGCGTGGAGGCGGAGGAGAACGAATGCCGGAGACGAAGTTGAGTGTTCGCGTCGAGCGTCGCGACCATCCGACGGGGCCTGCATACTGGCAAACGTTCGTTTTGGCTTATGAGCCTGGGCTGAATGTCACCGGTGTCCTGCAGCGGATCGCCGCCCATCCGGTCACGCCAAGTGGGGAGCAGGTAGCCCCAGTCGCCTACGAGTCGGGCTGCTTGGAGGAGGTTTGCGGGTCCTGCACGATGTTGATCAACGGGCGTGTTCGTCAGGCCTGCTCGGCATTGATCGATCGCTTGCTGGAAGAGGACCCGACCGGCATCGAGTTGCGACCGATGAGCAAGTTTCCCGTCATTCGAGACCTGTGGGTTGATCGCTATCGACTCTTTCGCGCGCTCCACAAACTGGAATGCTGGATCCCGGTCGATACGTACGACGACCGGGGCAGCGGCCCTCGGCAAACGGTCGCGGAACAGGAGCGGAATTATCCGCTCAGCCAGTGCATCAGTTGCGGATGTTGCCTGGAGGCGTGTCCCCAATACCAACAGGTGCCCGTTACGCGGCGGGAAAACGAATCTGCGGACGCCTACCAGCAGCGACTTGACGACGAACTCGATCAGCATTTTTTCGGGGCCGCCCCGATGAGCCAGGCGGTGCTGATGAACGCTCATCCGATCGGCAAGACGGTCGCGTCACGTCGGATCGCGACGATGACCTCGGCCGGAGGCATCCAAAACTGCGGCAAGGCAGGGAACTGCCAAGCCGTTTGCCCTAAGAGGATTCCGCTTATGGAATCATGGGCCCGCGCCAACCGCTCCGTTACCCTCCAGGCGATCCGACAGTTTTTCGAGGGCTGAGACTCATCCCACGCCGGTTACCGAAATTGAAGGATTGCGACATGAACCTGCTGCCTGGCGTTCTACGGCTGTTTGCCGACGTTCGTTTCCTGCTGGCCGTGGCCTTCCTCGCGGGTGGGCTCAACCGACAGTCGTGGGGACAATTCGTCTCGATTGAGCTTGAGCAGCCACCGCTCAGTTACTCGGAGACGCCGCCCCGGAATCGCGTCAGTCGGCTGATCGAGGCAATGGAGCGGGGCGATGTCACGCTGGAACGCGACCCGGAACGGGGCTTTTTGCCATCGCTGTTGCGGCAGTTGGAGATCTCGGAGAGCTCCCAGGTCCTGGTGTTTTCCAAAACCAGCCTGCAAGTTCAGCACATCTCGCCTCGCAATCCCCGCGCGGTCTACTTCAACGACGACACCTACGTCGGTTGGGTGCCGGGTGGGTCGTTGATCGAAATCTCGACCAACGACCCCAAACTGGGGGCCGCGTTCTACACCGTCCGCGCTTCCCTCAGGCGTCCCAACTTCCGCCTGGAAACTTATCAGTGCCTGGGTTGTCATGCGACCACGATGACCCGAGGCGTGCCGGGGCATACGGTCCGCAGCGGCTATCCGGACTACGACGGCAAGTTGGATGCCCAGAAGGAATCGTTCGTAACCGATGACACCAGCGACTTTCGTGAACGCTGGGGAGGCTGGTACGTCACGGGAAGCCATGGCGACCTGCGGCACATGGGCAACGCGTTCTTGCGCGGGGGCGATTTGGACACAACGGCGGGTGCCAATCGCGAAACGCTAGGAGATCTGTTCAATGTCCGCCAATACCTGACCCCGGATAGCGACATTCAAGCGCTGATGGTGCTGGAGCATCAAACCCAGATGCACAACGCCTTCACACTTGCGGATTTCAGCGCCCGCGTTTTGGGGTACGAATACCCCGATCAGGACGAGGCGGAACGGGCGGTGCAACTCCGCTTGATCGCGAAGGCTGTTGTCGATCGACTGCTGTTCAGGAACGAGTTTCCCTTGACCTCGCCGATCTCGGGGACCAGCCGGTTTCGAGAGGACTTTGAGTTGCTGGGGCCGCGGGACGCCGATGGTCGTTCGCTCCGGGAGTTTGACATGCGGTCTCGGATGTTCCGATACCCGCTCAGTTATCTGATTCACTCGGAAGCCTTCGACGCTCTGCAACCCGTCCTTCGGGCGGAGATAGGCCGCCAACTTCAGGCGATTCTGGAACGGGGCGAGCAAGCTGACGAGTTTCGCCATCTGACTCCGGAACTCCGCAAGGAATTGACCGAGATCATCCACGCCACCAAACCCGACCTGTTTCGCTGAGCCCGGTGCCGCAAATGTGTGGATGAACAACGCCAACCTGATTGACGCTGGGCTGGTTGGTGTTGGTCCGACCGGCGACAGGCGGCGAACCGACCCGACCCCGGCCCCGATGGGCTTGACTCACCCAACCCCAACATATGCCATTTGGTGTAGATTTAGCCGAATCCGGCTTTGAGGGGGAGTGGAATCATGCGTGCGGCGGACCCGGGCCAGAGCGTTGGGGGACGGATCGCGATCCGCCGCGCCCCGTCGGCGACAGGCCGCTCGTCCCCGTTCGCTCGCAGCCCTAGAAAATCGCCAACCAGGCTCGAAGAAGAAGGACCGTTCCATGTTGTCTCGACGGCTGAATTTCACGCGGTATTGGTTATTCGCCGCAGTCGCCATGGGCGGGCATTTGTGCCAGCGACCGACCGCATCCGCCGGGGAAGCATGGCGAGGCTTTCGTGATTCGGGGAGCAATTCGGTCGTCGCTGACCTGCCGACGACTTGGTCAGCGGATCATGGGATTACCTGGCGATCCGATATCCCCGGCTATGGCCAATCGTCCCCCACGGTCTGGAACGGGCAGGTCTATGTCACGAGCAGCGCTGGTCCGTTCCAGGAGGAATGCCGGGTCCATGCGTACTCCCTTCGTGACGGCTCGCCACTTTGGACGTCCCAGCTCGACGCGACAACGAAGGTTGAAAATTACTTTCGGAACAGTCGTGCGGCGCCGACCTGCTGCGTCGACCCTGACGGCGTCTATTCGTTCTTTGCCAGCGGCGACGTCACCGCGATGAATCATGCCGGTGAAACACGCTGGTCGACGCCGCTCCTGACGCGGTTTTGCGCGGTCAACAACGAGCGTGGGATCGCCAGTTCCCCCGCTCAAAACGACAGCCACGTGTTCGTGCTGATCGACCATACGGGCCCATCCTATCTCGTGGCTTTGAACAAACAGAACGGCGAAGTGGCGTGGAAGGCGGATCGAGGCCACCGCGTCTCCTCCTGGTCGTCGCCCGTCATGGCCCGATCTGGGGAGCGTGAGATCGTCATCACGAGTTCCGCCGACACGGTCGACGCGTACGACGCCGCCACCGGCGAATCGCTGTGGCAACTGGCCGGATTGCAGGGGAATCACATCCCTTCCGCATCGGTTGTCGGCGAGCAAGTCTTCATCGGATCGACGACCATGTTCCACGGCGCGACCGACGAGCAAGCCACGGCCGCATCGAACCTCTGTCTGGTCCTCACCAACGTGGATGGCAAACCGGGCGTGGAGCGTCGCTGGGCCGCCGAGCGAGCCAACTCTTATTACTCCACCCCGTTGGCATTCGCGGGATACGTTTACTTCGTGAACAACGCCGGGGTGCTGTATTGCATCGACCAGGAGACGGGAAAACAGGTTTTCGCCAAACGGATCGGCAACCCGTGCTGGGCGTCGGCCGTGGGGGTGACCAGGCCGGATGGCGAGCAATTGGTCTATTTTGTCCAAAAAAACGGCCAGACGTTGGTGTTGCGTCCTGGCGATCAGTTCGACCAAGTCGCTCGCAACCAACTGTTTGATGCGGAAGCGCTTCGGGAAGCGGCGGAAGCGGCCGCGAGGCAACGCCAGGCGAACGCGTTGCCTCCAGAACTGGCCGGTCCCAAGCAGGGCCCCGAAAAGGTACTCGCCGGACTATCCGAGCGCCAGTTACACCAGATGTTTTCCTATGGCGACCCGCTGGTCTATGGGGTAGCGGTCGCGGAAGATCGGTTGCTGATCCGCACCGGCCAACAACTCTTTTGCATCGGCGGTCGATGAGACGACGGGCATGACGCGGTGACCCGGCAGGGGGGGAGGCGACGCACGAGGTCGACATAGTCACCCTAAAGTGATAAAACCGGGTAGCCGCTCGCCCCTTGTCGCGGCGTGATGAACGGCCAGCCCATTTGGCTACTCACCCGAACGCGTCGCGGATGCAGAGAATTGTGAGACGCTGAGAATCAGGGACAAATTGGTCGGAGTCAGGGACAATGTACCATCAGAGTGAGTTGGGTGAGTTTTCGGATTTGCTGCCCTGTGACATGAACGGGAACATCCCCGAGAGCGGCGACGATTGGCGGCAGATGGCATGGGGGCTAGAGAGGATGGATGCTTGTGACGAAGACTTGATCGAACTGCTGGACGACATTTGGTGGCCTCAATTGATCAAGCTTTCCGAAAACATTCGCGCCAAGGTCAAAGAGATACATCAGTAAGGTTTTGGGTCACGGTCCGTGGCCGGCCAGGGAATCATGTGATTTGGAGTCATGATGTCAGAGCAAGAAGCGGTCAAGCGTTCGAAGGTCGAATTCATCAAAGAAGCGAGTGTCGGCCTCCGCGGGAAAATCCTGACCGAATTGGCGGATACGTCGTCGGGGGATGTTACCGGCGAAACGGAACGGTTGCTCAAGTTTCACGGAACTTATCACCAGGATGACCGGGACCTGCGAAAGGAACGCAAAAAGCAGGGATTGGAAAAGGCGTTTTCGTTCATGGTGCGAAACCGCATCCCGGGCGGCAAAATCACCGCCGCCCAGTTTTTGGGCGAACTGCGGATCGCTGACGAGTTGGGCAATCAGACCCTGCGTCTGACCACTCGGCAAAGCATTCAGTTGCATGGCGTCATCAAGGACAACCTGTGGGACACCATTCATCAAATCAATCAGATCCATCTGTCGACCCAATCGGCATGTGGCGACGTGACTCGAAACGTCTGCTGCTGCCCCGCGCCGCTGCGATTCGATTCGCGGCGCGACCAATTGCAAGACTGGGCTGACAAAATCGCGGAGCACGTCCGGCCGAAGACCGGTGCTTATCGTGAAATCTGGATCGAGGATCTTGAAAGCGGCGAGCGACGGCGGGTGGTTGAGGAGCGGGCCGAAGCCGAGGACGAGCCGCTGTATGGCAAGACCTACATGCCTCGCAAGTTCAAGATCGGGATCGCCTTGCCGGACGACAACTGCATCGACGTTTATTCGCACGACCTTGGCTTGCTGGCCATCTTCGACGGCGACCGGTTGCTCGGTTTCAACGTTTCCGTCGGGGGAGGCATGGGAACAACGCCCAGCAATAAGCTCTGTTTTCCGGCGTTAGGCCAGCGACTCGGGTTCGTCACGCCGAGCGAAACGCTGGCCGTTATCTCCGCCATCATCATGGTCGAGCGTGACTTCGGTGATCGCGCCGACCGGAAGCAGGCGAGGCTAAAATACCTGGTACACCGCTGGGGAATCGAGGCGATCAAGGCCAAGGTGGAGGAATATCTGCCGCAAGCCGAGAGCTTGTGTGGCCTGCCGGCCGGGTCGGTCACCAACCCCTTACCCACGCCACACCCGGCGGACGTCGTCGGTCACGATGATCACATGGGCTGGTATCCCCAAGGAGATGGCAAATGGTTCCTCGGCCTGCCGATCGAGAATGGCCGCGTGCATGATCAGGGGACCTTGCGGTTGAAGTCGGCATTGCGGGTGTTGTTCACCGACTACGTGCCCAACGCGCGGTTGACGATGCAGCAAAACCTGTTGCTGTGTGACATCGACGAGAACCGTCAAACCGACATCAATCGAATTCTTGCGGACCACGGCGTGGCGACCGTGGAGCAAATTTCCGCTACCCGCCGGCACGCTTACGCTTGTCCGGCCCTGCCCACATGCGGCCTGGCGGTCACCGAAAGCGAGCGAGTCTTGCCCGCGCTGATTGATGAAATCGAACGCGAGGTTGCGGGACTCGGCCTATCGGGCGAGGAATTTACGATCCGCATGACCGGTTGTCCCAACGGCTGTGCGCGGCCCTACAACGCGGACATCGGCCTGGTCGGCCGCAGCGTCGATGGCAAAACAGGCGAGGGAAAATACACCATCTTTTTGGGCGGCAATTTGATCAGCACGCGACTGGGGGTGGTCTACAAGGACTTGGTTCTCCTGTCACAGATCACGGCGGAGCTGAAGCCGGTGCTGGAGTGCTTCCAAAGGCATCGCACCCCCGGCGAATCGTTGGGAGATTTTTGCGACCGCTACGGGATGGACATGCTGGAATCCTTTGCGGCGAGCCAAGCGGATACCACGCAGCCGACAACCGATACCTAGCGGCCCACGGCCCTTGTCGGACCGGGCTCTTTGGCGGGGCAACGACGAGCCCGATTGGGGTGCGATCCCGATTTGACGTATTAAAAACGCCGTGTTTTACGGGATCAGGCGGCGGTTGTTGGACTGTCTTCAATCTT
>RECD01000210.1 GCA_007694185.1 Planctomycetaceae bacterium | reverse complement strand
CCCCCCCCCCCCCCCCCCCCCCCCCCCCCCCCCCCCCCCCCCCCCCCCCCGCCGGGCTGGAGAAGTCTCCGGACGGGAACTCGGCGATGGGCTTGAGCGTGGGATTGGATGGCTATTTGGAGATGCGGACGGTATTCGCTGCGGGTTAGGTACGCGGAAGCACCGAAGATCGGGCGTTTTCAGGAGTTGATCAACTGGTTTAATTCGTGGACAGGGACAGGGACGCGTGTAGAGTGGGCTCCGCGGCTTCTCGAACAGATCCGATCGATGCGCGTTTTTTTGCTTGACATGGACTTGCCAAATCGTCAGCATGTGAACGCGTGAACATCGTTTCCAGGGTTGTCGACACGGGGGGAAGCCATGACGGTTGAGCTTTTCCGAGATCGGTTAGGCCGCTCTCAAGTTCACCCGAATGATCGGCGTTGGATGCCGGCGTGGGTAGCGGAATATGCAAGCCAGCAGCCAGGCGGGGGTGAGCGGCTGGAGGTGAACGACGAGCGGGTTCTGTGCTTTCTCAGGTCACTTCGAGATCGAGGCGTACCGGCATGGCAGCGACTGCAGGCGGCGAGGGCGGTCGAGTGGTATCAGGGGATTGTCCTGCGACAGGCGTCCGTCGATTTCTCACCTTACATCGTGAAGCTGGGTGAGTTGGCCGCAATCGATCGTCGGGTCGGTGCGGTCGGATCGGACGAGGGAATTCCCGGGGAGGGTTTGCCCGGGCGTCTCGACCTTGACGAACCGTCGGCGGTTCGGGAGTTGAGAGCTCGGATGCGGGTTTTGCACCACCCGAAGTCGACCGAAGACTGTTACGCTCGGTGGCTCCTTCGATTCATTCGCCATCTGGACGATGAACAGTTGGAAAAGCACGGAGAACACGAAATCGGGCAATTCCTTACTGACTTGGCCGTCACCGGCGAGGTCACGGCAGGCACGCAGAATCAAGCGTTATCGGCAATGATCTTTTATTATGGGAAGGTGCTGGGCAGGGACCTGAGGTTCATTCAACGCATCCGCGCCAAAGCGAGCGAGTACTTGCCGGTCGTTCTCAGCAAGCTAGAAGTCTTGGAGTTGCTGGGTCGGATGCGCGGCGAGAGTGAGACGATGTTTCAATTGATGTATGGCAGCGGACTTCGCCATCGCGAATGCCGCTGCTTGCGGATCAAGGACGTTTGTTTCGATATGGGGCAAATCGTGGTTCGCAATGGGAAAGGCGAAAAGGATCGTGTAACGGTGCTTCCGGGGTTTGCCCAAGAGTCGCTACGGCGTTGCATCGAGACGGCGGCGGCGACCCATCGCGACGATTTGCAAGATGGGTTCGGCAGCGTTTACTTGCCATTCGCGCTTCATCGAAAGTACCCGAATGCCAGCCGTGAACTGGGGTGGCAGTACGTGTTCCCGTCTCGTAGACGTTCGGCCGATCCTCGCAGCGGTGTCATTCGCCGGCATCACGTCCATGAACGGACCTTCGCGAGCGCGATGAAGACGGCGTTGGCACGAACATCGATTAAAAAGTCGGCAACACCCCACACTTTGAGACACAGTTTTGCCACGCACATGCTGGAGGATGGCGCGGACATTCGCACGGTACAGGAGTTGCTGGGGCACAAGGATGTTAAGACGACGATGATCTATACGCACGTGATGAATCGACCGGGGCTAGCTGTGACGAGCCCCTTGGATCGCTTGCGGGTGATGGCGAACAGCGTGGTCAACTGACAGTGGCGCAACTGCTTCAGGTCGCGACCAAAGGGACTCGGCGTTGATGTGTCGCCCGGGCTAGGTGCCGGTCGGTTGTGCGCTAGGAACACCAGCCCGCTGGGCTAGGTAAATGATTGGGCCGTTGGCCCGTAGAGCTGACACGCACCCTGTCGGGTTGGGTGCGGGTCTTGGAAAATGGGTGGCACGTTTCGTAGGATGCTTGGTTCGTCAGGATTCCGCGCTGGGTTCGTACTCGTACTCAGCATCGCGGTACTCGTACTCGTACTCGATTCGATCCTCCGATTCCCCGGTGGTTCGTTGGATCAGTCGACTCAACATCGATACAATTCGTTTCAAGTTAGATTTGCTAAGTTGGTTCGCATCATCAGTAATCGCATCGCAGACACGCAGCACATCGTGAATTGACGCGCATTCGAGAACGGAGCCTCGAGCAATCTTAAAGTACCGATTTTTATTTTTTAGGCTTTGTTTGCCGTTGCCCTCGGCAATATTCAACGGAATCGATTGGGCCGCGCGAATCCATTGATCGCGAGCGTGACGATTCGTGCCAGCCAACGTTTTAGCGAGGTCGTAAGAGAATGCAACGTAGTCGATCGAGAGGCGGTAAACGTCAAGTCGCTCATGATCGAAGATCGGTTCAGTCATTCAGTCATCAGCGATCCTTTCGAGTACGAGTACCGTTGCACTGAGTACGAGTACGACTATCCTGACGAGCGATTAATTCTTCCCGCTTGGTGGGACCGTAATCGGTACGTTATCGTACGTTTCAGTGCGGGTCGATCTATTTCTCGCTGCGCGAATGACGGATGATGCGTACACTCACCACAATAGGGGGCGCTGGCTGGCTGGCGGGGCAACTGGCTGGCGGGGCAACTGGCGTGCTGACTGCAAAACGGAAGAAGTGCGGGACTTGGGCAGTCCGCAGTCAGTGGCGCGATTTGGGGAACCGGGTGGGGAAAAGCTGGATTTAGAATCCTTGAACTGATGCCCGGAGGGGAGCTCGGCGACGGGATTTGGCGGGGTGTTGGATGGCGATCTGGAGACGAAGATGGAAATTCCCGCAGTTTAGGCAGACGGAAGCTCGGCGGATTGGGGGTTTTTTGGAGTCGCTCGACCGGTTGCACCCGTCCGGCTGTTATCCTGGATGGCTTCTAATCCATTTGGGCATTCGAGGCGAAGCGGCGTCATGGCGGCGATCAGGAACTGGCGGACGAACTTTTCTCGCGGGGTTGAACCGAGCGGGGGAAAGTCGCGCCCGACGTTTCGGCTGCTGGTGGTGTTGGTCGGCGTTCTTGGTTGGTCGGCCGGTGGCTTGTCAGAGACCGGTTTCCTGGGAAGTGTCGGCAGCGTGATCGCGGATGAACCGCGCGGTACCGAACAGGCCATTGCAACCATCCGAGACGGCGCGACCGAGTCGTCCGGCGCCGTCGATTTCGAACGGGATATCACGCCGATCGTCGCGAGACACTGTCTCGATTGCCATGGACCGGATGGTGCCGAGTCGGATTTGCGACTCGACACGATGCTGGGCTTTCTGCGTGGCGGCGATTCGGGCGAACGGTCGATCGTGCCCGGGGCGAGTGATCGCAGCTACCTGATCTCGCGGGTGACCGCGGAGGATGCGGGTGAGCGGATGCCGCCCGACGGCACGGGCCTGGATGATGCGGAGCTGGCGATTCTGAAAGCCTGGATCGACGACGCGGCCGCTTGGTCCGAGGCGGAAGCGTCGCTGGCGTCATCGACGATCGACCATTGGTCATTTCGCCCGCTTGCTCAGTCACTTCCGCCGGCTGATGGCGAACTGTCGGAGGTGAGTCATCCGATCGACGCATTCCTGCGACAACGGCTCATCGATTCCGGCTTGAGTTGGTCGCCTCCGGCCGGTCGACGGACGCTGATCCGGCGACTCCATTTGGTCATGCACGGCCTGCCGCCGACACCTGCCACGGTCGCCGAGTGGCTTGATGTCGCAGGAGGTGACGGTTCGGGCGCGGTTGCGGATCGGGATTGGGAGCAATGGGTCGATGGGGTGCTGGCAAGCCCGCGGTATGGCGAGCGGTTCGCGACCATGTGGCTCGATCTGGTCCGGTTCGGCGAGACGAATGGGTTCGAAACGAATCGGGAACGCCCGCACGCATGGCGGTACCGCGACTGGGTGATCGAAGCGTTCAATTCGGACCTGCCGTACGACCGGTTCGTGTTCGAACAACTCGCTGGTGACGCGGTGGGGGCGGATGTCGCGACCGGGTTTCTGGTCGCCGGCCCGTACGATTTGGTCAAAGGCCAGGATGAGTTGTTGCAGTTGACGCAGCGTCAGGACGAGTTGGCGGACATGATCAATACCGCGGGGACCGCCTTCCTGGGGCTGACGCTGGGTTGTGCCCGCTGTCACAACCACAAGTTCGATCCGGTCACACAGAGTGATTACTACGCGTTGCAAGCCGTTTTTGCCGGGGTTCAGCACGGCGATCGGGAGTTGCCGCCCGATCCGCAGCGGGCCGGCCACTTGGAACGGATCGATCGGGAATTGGCGGAGGTGAAAGCGGAGCTGAGCCGTTACCGCCGCTTGGCCCGAGTGCCTCGTACGTCCGAGGATGGCGACTCATCCGATGGGGAGCCGTCCGATGGAGAGAGTGCTGCGCTGCGAGAGCCCGTCAACGCTCGTCACAACATCGACGCGTTTCCGCCGACTGATGTCCGTTTCGTGCGGTTCACGATCCTGGCGACCAATCAAGGCGAACCCTGTTTGGACGAGCTGGAAGTTTACTCGGATGGCGAAAACGTCGCGTTGGCGTCGGCGGGCGGCATAGCCAGTTCGTCCGGCGACTTCGTTCATCCGCTGCACAAGCTGGAACATGTCAACGACGGCCGTCATGGGAATTCGCGGAGCTGGATCGCGTCGCAGCTTTCCGGCGGCTGGGTGCAGATTGAACTCCCTGAAGTCCGGCCGGTCGACGAAATCCACTGGGGGCGTGATCGCGAAGGACGCTTCGCCGATCGGCTGGCGATCGATTACCGCATTGAGGGATCGCTCGATGGCGAAGAATGGGAACTGCTCGCCACGTCGGCTGATCGCGAGCCTGCCGATCCGAGTCGGCCGCCGGTGCCGGTTTACGACTTCGACGCCTTTCCGCCGGACGAAGCGGCTCAGGGACGCGGTTGGCTGCAACGGCTCGAGCGGTTGACGGCCGAGCGTGACGAGGTCGCGCGATCGGAGTTGGCGTATGCGGGGACGTTCCACCAGCCTGGTCCGGTGCATCGGCTGTACCGCGGCGAGCCGACGGCACCTCGCGAGCAGGTCGCGCCGGGCGCGATCGGCGTGCTGACCGACTTAGGATTGTCCGCCGACGCGCCAGAACAGCAGCGTCGGGTGGCGCTGGCACACTGGATCGCTTCGCCCGACAACCCGTTGACGGCGCGGGTGATCGCCAATCGGGTTTGGCAATTTCACTTCGGCTTCGGACTCGTCGACACCCCGAGCGATTTTGGGGGGAATGGTGTCCAGCCGACTCATCCGGAACTCCTCGATTGGCTCGCGACCGAATTGATCCGATCCGGCTGGTCCTTAAAACATCTACACCGATTGATCCTGACGTCGCGAGCTTGGCGGCAAGCGGGGCACCCGAATCCCGAGGCTTTGGCCGTTGACGCGGGTTCGCGGTTGCTGTGGCGATTCCCGCCGCGGCGGCTGGAAGCGGAAGCGATCCGGGACAGTTTGCTGGCGGTCGCCGGGACGCTCGAACCGGCGATCGGGGGGCCGGGGTTCAGCAGTTTTGAAGTGGCGCTCGAAAATGTCCGGCATTATTTTCCGAAGCAATCCTTCGGCCCCGAGGATTGGCGGCGGATGGTTTACATGACGCGAGTCCGGCAGGAACGGGATGCGATTTTCGGCGTCTTCGATTGTCCGGACTTCAATCAGGTCGTCCCCAAGCGAGGCAGTTCCACCACGCCGCTGCAAGCGCTCAACCTGTTGAACAGCCCGTTCGTGTTGGAGCAAGCCGAACGGCTGGCGGGGCGACTGGAACGTGAAGAGCCTGATCTTCGCCGGCGAGTCGCGTTGGCTTACGAACTCGTCTTCAGCCGCTTGCCGGACGACGTCGAGATCGACGAAGCGTTGGAACTGGTTGAAGCCGTCAGCTGGTCGGCTTTCGCCCGGGCGCTGTTCAACGCAAACGAGTTTTTGCTGATCCCCTGAGCGGCGGGTTCGTCTGAGCGGCGGGGCTGGCCGCACGGGCAACCACGCACTCGTTTCTCGGGCAGCGAAACCCGCCTTCGGGCGTCACGAAAAAGGCTGCACTTCGCCCGCTGGGGCGACGTTCCTCGTAAACAGCCCCCGGCCAGCAGCGTTCTGCCGCCAATCGCTCGAAGATCAGCTTTCGCACAGATGTCAAACGGAGGGGCGAAATTTTTTCAGCAAGGGGGCCCAGAATTTTGTTGACAGCCCATCACGGGGCCGCTAGCTTGCATTTCGGCCTAAATGAGCTAACCCCAGCGAGTCGAAAAAGTTTCGCTCGAATTTGGTTTTTTTTCGCCGCCCGCGATACGAGGCCGTTTTTCATTGTTTTTGGCTCGATCGCTCTTCTGCTTTTCTGAACTCTTTTTCACCGGAACCGAAACCATGCCTGCATCAAACACCACTCACCCACCATTTCTGGTGCCCTCCAATCGGGGGGGTAGCCACCGGCGCGGCTTCACGCTGGTCGAGTTGCTGGTTGTCATCGCCATCATCGGCGTGATGGTCGGCTTGCTTTTGCCAGCCGTGCAAGCGGCTCGCGAGGCGGCTCGCCGGATGACTTGTTCGAACAATCTCAAGCAACTGGCGCTGGCGGTTCACAACCACCACGACACCTACAAGATGTTCCCGCCGTCGATGAGCGACCCCCGTTGGCAACGGCGGGCAGCGATGACAACGGGATTTCGCTGGGATCGGCTTAGCTACATGACCCACCTTCTGCCGTTCATCGAACAGCAACCGCTGTTTGAGCAGATCGAGCCGTTCATGGTCGGCGGCGGTGTTCCGTGGGCCTTCATGGACAATTCGACAACTCCCGCCCGGCCCGGCCCGTTCTCAGAGCGGATCGCTGCTTTTCGTTGTCCGTCGGATACGGTTCAAATCGCACCGAACGACGTCGCGCCGACAAATTACCACTGCAACCGCGGTGACATTCATTTGGATTCGAACAACTGGGAATGGCGTGGGGCGTTCTCCAACGGCCTGCGTGGTCAGTGCGATTTCGGCAAGATCAAGGACGGAACGGCCAACACGGCGATGTTGGGTGAAGTCGTCATCGGTCGCCAGACGGGCGTGCCGGCTCAGCAGCGGATCAAGGGTGGCGTCGCGACCGGCGTCAACATCATGATCGGCGGTCCGTTCTCACCCGCCGTTTGCATGGCGGTTCGCGGCCCGGACAACACCTTGGCCAACGCCCCGA
>RECD01000090.1 GCA_007694185.1 Planctomycetaceae bacterium | reverse complement strand
GTGTCAGTGCCAGTTCGGCGATCCGATGAGCGAGGATGTTCAGGTCCGCGACGCTCTGGGCGTTCTTGGCAAACAATTGGAAGAAGCCGGTGTCGTCGATGCAGTGATAATCGTCGTGACCGGCGTGGACGTTCAGCGTCGCCTTGGTCATCGCCCGGGCACCGACGTTCAGCACGTAAGTCAGCCGTTTGCCGACGGCCGCGTAGAGCGACTCGTGCATGTAGGCGATCCCCTGTCCGGACGAGAAGTTGGCCGCCCGCAGCCCGGTCATCGACAAGCCTGCTGTCACCGCGGCCGCGGCGTGCTCGCCTTCGGGTTCGATGAAAATCAACGGCCGACCGGAGATGTTCAGATGGCCCGCCGCTGCGGCTTCGGCCCAGTATTCGCCCATCTGGGTCGAAGGGGTAATCGGGTAGGCACCGGCCGCGTCGGTCGATTCCCGCTCACACAGGATGACGATGCTGTTTCCGTCCAGCGACGCGGCAATGCCCGGATACTTGAAGCCGGAAGGGGCTGGTTTCATCGGTCCGTCCTGATCGATTTCGGGTGAGGAGAGTGAGGTTCAAGTCCGGTTTGCAACGGTGGGCGCGGCGTCAAGTCGGCAGGTCATATAAGGGCGATTGGCGAACGACCTTCGCGGCAGCTTCCCCTTTGACCGGGCCGAGCCTGGGATCGATCCAGACGATCGCACCGGTCGGGCAGCGGCGGGTCGGCGCGGCATCGGCCGGCCGTGGCGATGGCAGGATGACCGGCAGGTTGTTTCGCATTTCGATCGTGCCAGCCGAATCGGCGGCACATCGACCGCAGGCGGTGCAGCCGACCTGGCAATCGGCCAACATCTCCTCCCCGGCCGCTTCGCTGCGGCAGGCGACCCACAGTCTCGATTCCAGCGGTTGCAGCGAAAAGAGATCTTTGGGGCAAGCCCGGACGCAGTCGCCGCAGGCGGTGCAGGCATCCTCGTCGACAACCGGCAGTCGGTGTTCGTCCATCCGGATGGCGTCGAAGGTGCAAGCCCGATAGCAGTCGCCCAAACCGAGACAACCCCAGAAGCAGCCCTTGCCGCCGCCGGCGACGAGCGTTGCGGCGGAACAAGAGGGCGTGCCGACATAATGCGCGTGGTGCCGGGCGACATTGTCCCCACCGGCACAAGCCAACCGGGCGACCCGACGGACGGTTTGGCCGACTTCGATGCCCAAATAAGCCGCGATCCGCGTGTGATCCTCCGCCGTCCCGACCCCGCACCGCGCGGGTTGCGTTTCGCCGGCCACCAACGCCTCGGCGAACGCTCGGCAGCCGGGGTATCCACAGCCGCCGCAATTCGTGTGCGGCAGCATCGATTCGACCGCGGCAACCCGAGGGTCTTGGGGCACCCGCAGCCAAGCGTCGGCGATCACCAAGACGGTCGCCAAGGTCGCGATCAGCAGTCCGATGGCCAGCAGGGCCGCTAAGTAACTCATGCCTCTCCGTTCTTTGCTTTGCAATCGTACGGAACCCGTTGGATCGATTCGGAACACCACCCTCACCAGGGTGACCATCGCGATCAAGGTCGCCCGGCCCTGCCACTGTCCCAACACGACCCTACTTCGGTCGCCATGGTACCGTGAGCGACGTGGCGAGTCGGAGACGATGCAACGTCGCCCCGCCGAGAATCCATTGGGATTACCGGACAATCGCAACACGAACCCCGGCATCGGCGAGGGCTCCGAGCAGTTCACCGAGCGACGCGTTCTTGCCGCCGACGCACGGCAGATCCTCGCGCGTCAATCGCTCCAGCGGCACCAACCAATCGGCCGCGTCCTGCCCGGTTTCGACTCCTGGTCCCCTGGTTTCGGTGCGATGTCCCGTGTCAGCGTCCAACGTCTCACCTCGCCTACGCTTGCCTGCGGTTTGGTCGCGCCGATCGATCGAACAGGACTCGGTCGCCGGCCGCCTTTCGATAGTCCTTCGTTATATCATGACTGGCGGGTTTCGCGTTCAACCGATTCCTTCCCGACAGATCGGCTCGATCCGGCTCAGGATGTCTGGCACGGCCGCTGCCAACGCGGTGGACAACCCCGAAAACGGCACCGCGGTGCGGGCCGCTGGAGCCGCCGCAGCGATCCCGGTCGGCGGCGCTGGCCACTGGACCGCCGCCGGTTCTTCGCGGGGGTGCGGGATGAGGACGCCGAGAATCGTCAGCCGCTGTGGCAGCCGTCCGAGTCGCTCGGCGAGTTCCAATGCCAGGGCGAGTGACAGATCATGTGTTCCGGACGTTCGCCGTGTCTCCCAGTCCCGGTCGGGCCAATCCCAGCGGAGCACTTCACCGACCTTTCCAGAACCCACGCAAGCGTCGATGACGATCAGGTCGGTGAACCGATCGGGGCATTCGGCGGGATCGAGTCGATCGAGCAATTCGGCGGGACTCGCCAATTGTCCCAAGACCCACTGCTGCCCGGGAATCGACGCCGATTCCTCCCGCGCTTGCGTCCGATCATGACTCGGCCCACAACCGATACGAGCAACGTCCAAACGCTTGGCCAACCGGTCGGTGATGACCCATCCGATCGAGTCGTCACCATGGATCGAACCGAGCCCTACCACGAGTGTCTTCCGCAACCTGTCTTCCGCCGGCTTGAGATTCATCCGCGGTCGATTCGGACTCGGAGGAAATGGGTCGAACAACTGATGCACGGGTCGTAGCAGCGAACCAGTTTCTCGCAAGCGTCGGCGACCTCGCGGTCAGGCAGCGACAATACCTGCGGCAAATAATCTCGCAAATCGGCTTCGATTTGGCCCTGGTTCTGGGATGTCGGCGGGACGATGTTGGCATGCGTCACCTTGCCATCCGCAGCGATCCCGTAGCCATGATAGAGCAGGCCGCGAGGTGCTTCGGTCGCCGCCCCGCCAACAGCTTCGCGGTACGCGTAGGCGATCCGTGGGGGACGGGGAGGTGTGTAGGTTTTCAGGATGTCGATCGCCTCGGCAAAGGCATGCACCAGTTCCAGGCTGCGAGCCAGGATGCCGTAGAACGGGTTGCGGCAGGGCGGCTGAAACCGCACCTCGTCCGCCAACCGCCGGGCCTCGGGGGCGAGTCGCTCGAAGGCCAACTGGATGCGAGCGAGCGGCCCCAGCAGGTAAGGCTTGCCGGTTTCGAGGCGGATCGCCTGCATCGCGGTCGAGTGGGGCACCTGTTGTTCGACGAAGTGATTCGGAAACTCGTCGGCTGCGATCGACAACCCGTCGCAGCTCTCGATCCGACCCTCGTTCATCGGGTACTCATCCGGATGGACCAGTGCCACGAGATCGTAGGCTTGATCAAAGACGGGGAAGTCGAGCGTCGCGATCTCGCGGGTCGCCTCTTCGGCCAATCGCAAACCGGCTTCGAACGGTTTCACGAACTCGCTCAGTTCCCCGCGCGTCGGAGCCCTATAAAAACCGCCGACGGCGACGTTGATCGGGTGGATCGCGCGACCGCCGAGGCGATCGAGCAGTTGGTTGCCGAGCTTGCGAATCTGCAACCCCCGCTCGACCCGCTCGGGGTGGGCCTGTGCCATCTCCAAAGCGCCGTCGAAACCGAGGAAGTCGGGAAGGTTCAGCATGTGGACATGGAGCGCGTGGCTTTCGATCCATTCGCCGCAGTACAGCAATCGTCGCAACCGACGGATTTCGGGCGAGATCTCGACCCCCAGGGCCGCTTCCAACGCATGCACGGAACTCATCTGGTAGGCCACCGGACAGATCCCGCAAATCCTCGCGGTGATATCCGGGACGTCCTCGAGCGGTCGTCCTCGCAAGAACGCTTCGAAGAACCGTGGCGGTTCAAAGATGTTCAGGTTGACCTGTTCAATGCGACCGTCGAGCAAGCGGATATCGAGTCCCCCTTCCCCTTCGACCCGCGTCATCGCCTCGACCCGGATCGAGCGAGTTTGCCCTTGGTGTTCGCTCATTTCGGATCACCCCCCGGCTGCCCGTCACCCCATTCGCCGCTCGAGTCGGCGACATCGGGCTCCACGGCGGCAGCTCCCACGCCCGTGGCGATCGTCCCGATGCTTTCGACCAAGCGTTCGCTTTCACGGCGAAACTCGCCCGCATAGCCGCTGAACCCGCGTAGGCTGTTCACCACCTGTTCCGGCGTCATGCCGATCGATCGCAAGTGATCGGTCAGCGGCACCAAATTCGGTTGGTCCGACGGCCCGAAGCAGCCGTAGCAGCCGCGGTCGTAGGCGGGACAAATCGCGCCGCAACCGGCTTGCGTGACCGGCCCCAAGCAGGGCGTGCCGTGCGCGACCATGACGCATACCGACCCGCGTCGTTTGCACTCGACGCAAACGCTGTAGGTCGGCGTCCTCGGTTGGCAGCCCGCCAGCAGCGACCGGAGCACTTCGAGCAACTGATGCTTGTTGATCGGGCAGCCGCGAAGCTCGAAATCGACGGCGACATGATCGGCGATCGCGGTCGACGTCGCGAGCGTGCGGATGTAGTCCGGCCGGGCGTAGACCGCACGAAGATATTCTTCGGAATCGGCCCAATTCTTCAGGGCCTGGATCCCGCCCGCGGTGGCACAGGCCCCGATCGTGATCAGATACTTGGCCGCGCGTCGCAACTGCTGAATCCGCGTGGCGTCATCGGCCGTGGTGATCGAACCTTCGACCAGCACGACGTCGTAAGGCCCCGGCTCGATACGACTGGTCGCCTCGAGAAAGTAGGCGACCTCGATCTTGCCGGCCAACCGCAACAATTCGTCCTCGAGCGACAACAGCGACAATTGGCAACCGTCGCAAGAAGCGAACTTGACCACCGCCAAGCGAGGTTTTGCGGGCATCACAAGCCCTCCACGTTCAGGTAGCGTTCGATCCGATCGAACCGATAGACCGGGCCCGACTTGCAGATCATTTCGGGGCCGAATTGGCAATGACCACAAAGCCCCACGGCGCACTGCATGTTCCGCTCCATCGACACCCAGACGCGTTCTTTCGGTAAGCCGCGAGCGAGTGCCGCGCGGACCGCGAACCGCATCATCACTTCGGGACCACAACACCAGAGGCTGGTTCGCTCCGGATCCCAAGGCCGCAGCCGAGTCAACAACTGCGTGACCACACCGACGTGCCCCTGCCAACCGGGAGAGCCACGATCGACCGTGGTGTCGATTTCCATTCCCGCCGCAGTCCACGCGTCATATTCGCTGGTGTAAAGCAACCCGTCCGCGGTCCGTGCCCCATACAACAAACGCACCCTCGGGAACCGATCTCGATGAGCCAGCAACTCATAGACGGCCGCTCGCAACGATGCCAATCCGGTGCCGCCGGCAACCAGCAGGATCTCGTCACCCGCGCAAGAATCCAACGGCCACGGTTCGCCGTAGGGGCCGCGGACGCCGAGCGAGCCGCCGATACCCAAGCGGTCGAGCGCGGCGGTGACTTGGCCGGCCAACCGCACGGTGTGGTCCCAGGTAGGCGGCCCATCCTCGGTCGGACGTCCCGGCCCGCCGGTGCTGACACCGATCGCCACCTCGCCGACACCGGGAACGTAAAGCATGTTGAACTGGCCCGCCCGAAATCGATAAGCGGAATCGATTTCAGGATCAGCAAAACGGAGGTGGTACGTCGAGACGTCCGTGAACTCGCGGGTAATCGACTCGATCGTCGCGGGCCGGGCGAGCCACGGGTTGGCAGCCACCGCGACGGGGTTGGCGGACGGCGTCATTTCGGCACCTCGCGAATCGCGGCGACCTCGGCCGTCAAATCGATCCCCACCGGACACCAGGTGATGCAGCGGCCACATCCGACGCAGCCAGACGTGTCGAATTGGTCGATCCAACCGGCCAATTTGTGCGTCAGCCATTGCCGGTATCGGGAGCGAACGTCACCGCGGACCAGCCCCCCGTTCATGTAACTGAAGCGGGCATTGAAACAGCTATCCCATTGCCGAACCCGGTCGACTTGCCCCCCATCCAGGTCGCTGACCTCTTCGACCGAATGACAAAAACAGGTGGGACAGACCATCGTGCAATTCGTGCAGGAAAGACAACGCTCGGCGACGTCATCCCATTGCGGGTGATCGAGATTGCCCAGCAACAATTCGCGAATGTCGGTCGTATCGAGCCGTTTGCTGATCTGGTCTTCCGCCTGCTGCCGCGCGCTGGCCGCCTCGGCACATTCCGCCGGGGCCGCCTCCCGGATCGGCAAGCCCGCCAGCACGGACGCACCTCGAGGCGAACCGATCTCGACCGTGAACCCCAATTCCGTTTCGGTCAGAGCCAAGTCGAAAGCGACGACGCAACGGGGGCCGGTTCCCATCGAAGTGCAAAAACAAGTTTCGGCGGCCTGGGTGCAATTCACCGCAATCAGCAAGGCGTTTTCCCGTCGCCGACGGTAAATCGGATCGGAATGATGCTCGTTCAAAAAGACGCGATCTTGAACCAGGATCGCGGCGAGCTCACAAGCCCGCACGCCCAAGAACGCAAACGGAGGTTCGGCATCCTCGACGTCATCCAGTTGCCAACCGTCGTCCCGTTTAATCGCCTTGGCGACCGTCTGTTGCGGGGGAAACAGGTAGCGTTTCCAGGAATGCGGGCCGAGGTTGAACCCGAACCAGGCGTCGTCGTCGCGGCGGACCAGACGATAACTTCCGGCCGACTGGTGCTCGGTCCAGCCTTTGGGTAAGTCGTCGACTTGTCGAATCTCGTCATACCCGATCGCGCCTTGGATGAGTGTCGGCCCGATGGTGCGGTAGCCGAGCGCAACCAAGCGATCCAGAAAGGATTGGAAGTCGGACTTGGCAATCCATCCGGCGGCGCCCGGCCCGTCATCCGAAGCCGGCAACGACTTGCCTTTCGGATCTGGTTTCGTCTCCCGTTCCGCCATCCCTACCTCGTCTGATGTCACCACCGAAATCGCGTGGCTCATTGTACCCGATCGCCACACTCTCGATCGGCAAGCTGTCAATCGCTCGATCGCCCGCCAACGTGAGGCTCGGTTGCCCCCGTCAAACCGACTCGGCTACGATTGACGCTTCGCTGCGGGCACCTTCGCCCGAACCGTTTTCTTCGACCACGCGGACGACCTGATGAAAGAAAAGTTTGTGCTGCTCCGCGGTGGCCTACACTTGCCGCGAGATCCGTTTCGCAGCTCCACGACGACCGACTTGGAAGGTCCGGCACGCGTCACCGAACGCTTGTCGATCGACGTCGAGGATGTCGAAATCGACGACCGTACGGAATTGACCCGTTGGTCTCGGGATGAATCGGTCGTCGCGGTCGCACCGGTGATGCCGATGCGACTGATCGCGCCCGTCAACAAGCGTGACGACGATCCGAATCGCGGTTCACAAGCGCGGACGGATTGGGGCATCTCGGCGGTCAGGGCGGACCGATCGCATTACACGGGTCACGGGATCGTCATCGCCGTTTTGGATACCGGCATCGATTCGATTCATCCCGCATTCGCCGATGTCGAACTGATCGAACAAGACTTCACGGGCGAGGGGAACGGCGATCGGGACGGCCATGGCACGCACTGCGCCGGGACGATCTTCGGCTTGACCACCGAGCAGACGCGAATCGGGGTCGCGCCCGGAATCAAAACGGCGTTGATCGGCAAAGTGCTCGGACGCGACGGCGGTTCGAGCGACCAGATCGTCCATGCGGTGATGTGGGCGATTCAGAACGGCGCCAACGTGATCTCGATGTCGCTGGGAATCGACTTTCCCGGTTTCCAGCGGCAATTGCAGGAGGAGCATGGTTTTCCGCCCGAAATCGCCACCGACCGGGCGTTGGAAGGTTACCGCATGAACGTGCGGCTGTTCGAAAGGCTGGCGTCGATGGTACACGCCGGCGCAGCCTTCTTTCAGCCCGCGATGATCATCGCTGCGGCCGGCAACGAAAGTCGCCGCGAAATCGACCCCGGATACGAGGTCAGCGTTTCGCCGCCAGCCGTCTCCGATGGCGTGTTGTCGGTCGGGGCCCTCGGCCGATCGACTGATGGCCTGGAAGTCGCCCCCTTCTCGAATACCGGAGTCGACCTGTGTGGCCCAGGCGTCGATGTCCTCTCGGCACGCTTCGGTGGCGGGGTCGCGATTTCCAGCGGCACCAGCATGGCGGCGCCCTACGTCGCGGGCGTCGCCGCGCTGTGGGCGGAAAAGCTGAAACAGGGTGGAACGCTCCCGATCGATCTGTGGACCGCGCGGCTGCTCAGCAGCGGTTCGTTTTCCGAACTGCGTGCCGGCTTTCAACCGGCTCATGTCGGAGCCGGCTTGGTGCAAGCCCCCGTGGACTGAGGCAACCCGATGGATCGAGGCGAAACCATGCTTTTGCCCGCGAATCCGCGCACAGAATTTTCCAGTGAGCGTAAAAAACGGCTGTGTTGCGAGGTATTCTCGCTAACACGAGCCGCAAGGTTCGTCACGGAAACCAGGTCGAATTCGCAAGCGGGGCGGAATCAGGCGGCTCGCTTGCGGGCCGCCGGTTCGGTGACGCAGCGGAGCGGCATTCGTAGCGTCTGGGCGACTTCGCCTGGGCCGTGCAGTTGATCAGCCCGCACCGGGCTCATCCCCTTAGCCGGACTGACGACCGCCAGGCACTGACCCATCAACTCGCCGACATGACCCGGCCGAACCAGGCTGGTCGGGGTCAAAAGGCTGAGGACGACCGCGGCCGCGGTGTCCCCGAACCTGCCGGAACCGCTCAATTGCGACGCGACCGACCGGAGCGTTCGTCCTCGCCGAAGACCCGCCGGAGCGAGTAGCGCCGTCTCATCTGCCAAAACGACCGAATCCTCGGCGACCGCACAACGCCAACCGGCGTCGGTCAGCAGGCGAGACCACGCGAACTCGCAAGCCAGACTGTCTTGCCACGAGGCGGCTCGAACCGCGGCACGCAGCTCCGCTCGCCGCCAGAACGACGCGCCCAGGTAGGCGCCCCGGGCTGCGGCCATTTGACGTCGTGAAACTTTGTCGGCTCCGGCCCCAACCGGGACCAGGACCCGCCGACGTGAGTCAGTCCAACCCGCGGCGGTGATTTTCCCGGTATGAGTATCCCGGGCGACCGGTGCGACGATCGCTACCGGATCGTCGGCCAGCAGGCGGAGCGGCGTCTCGGTCCAGCCCGCAGTTGCCCGCACACCATTGCCCAAAACATGGACCACACGCGCTGTCACCGACTCCGCGGCGGCAGCGATCAGATCCGGTAATCGCGCCGAATCCGCGACCAGGAACTGCACCTCATCCCCCAAATCGAAGGGGTCCGAGTAGCTGCCGTCATGGACGACACAGATGTCGGCATCCGCAGGGCGGTTTTCCAAAACCGACACCAGGCTGTCTTCAAAAGCGACATCGTCGCCTTGATGTGGAACAACGATCGAAATTCGCACGTCGGTTACTCGCGGTGAAGCGGTCGAGGAGCCCCCCGTCGGGTCGCGGCGGTCCCAGCCTCCGTACTCGACCATGGTAGTGATCGTTTTCGGAACAATTCGATTCGCAAGTTTAGATCTTCGCCTACCTCAGCCCGGAAACATGACTTGAAGGCCCGCCATCGCCATACCCATCTTCCCTAAATCCCCCATTCGGGTCTTTTCGGAAATATATGGGAAGCGGGTGGCAAACAGAGCCGGCCGGCGGAGCCAGGTCGCCTGGGCGGGTTGCCATCAGTTATTCTGCGGGGCTCAAGCCGACCGGGAGAGGCAACCCTCGCTCGAGGCAACCGGCTACCCGGAAACAGGTTTTGGACCGAGATGAAGCGACGTCAGTTGGGAGCCCATGGCCCCGCCGTATCGGAAATCGGCTTCGGAGGCTGGGCGTTGGGCGGCCAGTGGGGAGATCAAGACGACAACGAATCGATCGCGGCTTTGCACGCGGCGATCGACGCCGGAGTGAATCTGATCGACACCGCTCCGGGATACGGGGAGGGTCGCAGCGAACAGGTCATCGCTCGGGTGCTGCGAGAACGCGGTTCGACGGACCTGTTTGTCGCCACCAAGACCCCGCCAGCCGAGGGGGCTTGGCCGCCGTCCCCTTATTGCCGCTGGGAAGATCGCTACGCCGCGGCCTACATTCGGGACAACGTCCATCAGCGTCTGACGAACCTGGGGGTCGATCGCCTGGATCTGCTGCAACTGCACACCTGGACTCGGGCTTGGAACGACGATCCCCAACCGCTGCTGGTGCTCCGGCAACTCAAAGACGAGGGCAAGATCCGTCTGATCGGGCTTTGCACCCCGGAGCAGGATCAAAACTGCGTCATCCAATTGATGCGAGACGGATTGGTCGACGTCGTGCAGGTGATCTTCAACCTGTTCGAGCAGGAGGCCGCGGCCCAGATCTTCTCCACCGCGGCAGAGACCGGCACGGGCGTGATCGTGCGGGTGCCGTTGGATGAGGGGGCGTTGAGTGGCAAATACGGCCCGGATCATCGTTTCTCCGAAGGCGATTTTCGACAGGCTTACTTTGCCGGCGACCGGATGGCTCGCACGGTCGCCCGTATCGAAGCGGTTCGCCAAGACTGCGAGCGGCATGGGGTGCTGGGGCAGTTCGATATGGCGGACGTGGCGATCAAGTTTGCGCTCAATCCGCCCGAAGTCTCCACCGTGATCGTCGGCACTCGATCCGTCGATCAGGCGACTCGCAACGCGCGAATCAGCGGGTTACCCGAATTGCCGGCAGGCCTGCTGCGCGACCTACGCCGACACCACTGGCTGCGTGGAGTCTGGTACGGAGGCAAATGACCAAGCGGTGCAAAAACTTCGCCACGGCAAAGGGCGCAAAATTCGGGTTCGGTTGTGGCTGTTGGAAAGTTTGACGCACCATCAGTAACAACCGCTGGTGTTCGGGGTGCGGTTTCGCTTTTGTCGCCTAGACCGTTGGTGATGCTAGGTTCTCAGCGGTGACCAACCAGTCAGCTCTGTGTTGCCTGGCCCAACAATGCACCTGCAACCAGCAGCCCGCTGGTCGGCGGAATGCCCGCGATACGCCCGGCGATTTTCAGCAATCGGTCGATGCGTTCCGACGTCCGCTGGCTCTGGTCGACCGAGCGGTTCAGCTCGACGAGCCGCAGGAATCTGGCGCGGTTGATTTCGGGCAGGGCTGCCCCGATGGCGGGCAGGAGACCCTCATCTACGTTGTATGCGGCTCCTGGCGCAAGGCAGACCGGAATCACCCTCTCGATCACAATTTGGAAATCCTCGCTGATCGCGTCGATCGCGTCCCGCACGTTCAGTTCCTTCGGCGACTCGCCGTCGACGAAATCATAGGGAGGTTTCCACTCCCGAGCCGGACTTACCTTGTCGATGTGGGTCGCGGCGACCACGATCGGCGGGCAGCATCGCCGAGTCGACGCGGCGAATCGTCGCCGAACCTCGTCAAGCACTTCGCATTCCAGCTTCCTGGCGGCCCCGTTTGCCGCGGTCACCGCGATGATCAGATCGATCGACTCGATCTCCTCAAAGAGTCGCTTTCGGGTGGTCTCGTCATCGGCGCCACCGAAGCCGTCGCTATCGAGCGCGACGGCCCGCGGCGCGCCCTCCCGATCGAGTAGGTGCTCGCCCTTCACCCCCGGACAAGGCAAAATGTCAGCGCGGGATCGATCCTGTCCGAACATGGCGTTCAACAGGCTCGACTTGCCAGCATTGACGGGCCCGAGAAGCAGTATCCTCAGCGGGGCGTTGTCGGACACCGTCGAAAGTGTGGTGATATCCAGCGATGCTTGGCCACTGAATGCTTGAATGGCATAGGCTCCGACTTGCCGAACGACTAGCCCCGCACCGATCCTGGCCGCTTGTCTGGAAGCAAGTTTCGACGGCGACATGTCCAGTCGGTTGACCACTTCCTGGGCCAGGGCGACCTGAGGATAGTAAAGCCACCTACGAACGCGAAACGCGAAAACCGCCAATCGGCCCGCCGACAGGGCCGCTGGTCCATAGTCCATCGCGCGGTGAAGCCCGCGAATATGTTTGAGCTTCAGGTTGCGCGCCAGCGGAATCAGGTCGATCACCCCACGCCTCAAATCCCGCAGGGTGCGTTCACTGATCTCGAGAACTTGCGAGACGGTCAACTCCATAGCCGGGTATTTCGATTTTGGGTGAAAGTGCTTGCCAACCAGGTTGAGCACGTCCAGAAAAATCGCCTGGTGCGCGGCGAGATCGTCGATCGGTGGTGGTGCCGCCTCGACGCTGGCGGCAAAGCGATCGACTTCTGCCCAGGCCTGCTGGCCGGCGTCGGGCCAAGTCGTCACGGGAGCGGGCGTGGGTGTGTACCGCTGCTGACTTACCCGCGCCAGCCAGCGTGAGAGACCCAGCAGGAATCCGACGATCACCGCGGTAGCCAACCCGAAAGGAATCCATTGGCGATGCTCGACCAGCCAAGCGAAACCGAGCCCCGCCAGTGCCAGCACGGGTACCGCGTAGGCCAGACCCCGCAGGATTAGACTGAACAGTTCACGACGCATGCCCGTTTTCCTGGTTCGCGGATGGTTCTCTCGAAGGTTCCTTGCCTCTCCCGCGGAAATAGTTTTCGAAGCGTTCACGGCCGGGGGCAAGCTGGTCGGCATAAACCCGCCGGATTTGAGCTTTGGTCGGCACCGCCCCCCGCTTGACCTGGGCAAAGTACCAACACAATGAACAACCCAGTGCGTAGGTGGCCGATGCGGTCAACACGCCGGCCGACGCGGCTCCAACGAAGGGGATGCCAGCCAATAACGAACGAGAGGCGGACCTGAGCAGGAAGCTTGTGCCGATCGCGGCGCCCATCGCTTCCAATCCGCTCGCCAACGGTAGGCCGTAAATCGAGGCGATCGAGTGGAGCATCTTCGTCTGCGCGAACATCACCCCCGGCAAGTTGGCTCCGGGGATCGGAACCGCCGCGGCGACTCCCGCGAGCGTCGAGTAGGAAGCGATATGGGGGAACGCCGTTTTGAACAGGATGTCGCGAAACCCCGACGTCAGGTCGGGTCGACCAGAAAGGACGGCGCGAAAGCCCGCCGGTAAGATGTCGGCAATCGCTGCCCACAGGGCATCTTCCCCGTAGAATCGCGGGTCGTAATCGTCCTCAGGGTTCGTGAAGTCGATCGCGACCTGTCGGTCGACCAAACCGGCAAAGTGATCCTGTTGATACTTGAGCGCCCGCGACAGGTCGGTAGGCACTTCAGCGGGCAGCGTCGGGCGATCGAAACAGTACGGGAGGGGATGCCCCTGGCCGCGTGGATAACCCTCATGCAAGGTCGTTTGCACGAGCACGACCGGCCACCATGGTTGCCGCTTTCGTACCCGGGCAAGAACCGCTTTGATGACCTCCTGGGCCGGGTCACACGCTCGCATCACCACCAGGACACCATGTGCTTGCCGTTCGGCAAAAGCCAAGTCTTCCTCAGGATCGTAATGAGGCTCGCCGATGCCGCGGGTGTCGAGGAAGCGAATCAAGGGTTCTTGCCCCTGCGGGAAATCGTAGAGCGTGCTGGTCCGCGTGCAGGCCCGACTGCCAGTGCCGATTTCCACCAGCGTGCTTCCGGTCAGACCCTGAATGATCGAACTCTTGCCTGACTGCGTCTTGCCCAACAGCCATAGGACTGGAGAGCCCGACTGGCCACGCACCTTATCCAATTCCGCCTGAATGATGTCTTCGTCCGCCTTCGGTTCCAGCACGCGTGCTACCCACCGACGCCATCGAAAATCAAACATCAGGCTACTCTCGGAAAGCGTTCTGGCCGGACACGAGGAAAAGGTGAGGCAGGCGAGTTCGGCGGCAGTATGGTCGGCTCAAGACTGCCCGGCCAGATCGAGCCGGCTCCCATTCGCCTCGCGGTTCGCTCTACCGAGGTGAACAGCAGAGTGCCTGTTGATCGCTTGACGGCACTCAGGTGGGCATCAATTCCGTCGCGCACCGGCACAGTGAATAAAGTCCCAAATTGACCTGGCGGTCGCCAGGGGGCGCAACCGGCTTGGAGACTGCAAGACCGGAGGCATGCGGGATGGAGACAAGCATCACCAGCGCTAAGTCGCGTAAACTCCAGAGTCCAGAGCCGCACGAAGTTTTCCGGAAAACGCTTTTCGGCCGGATCACGTGTCAAGTTCCGCGGGATGACCAACACGCGTTCTCGACATATTGCCGCACGGTCGGTGCTCAGGCCACCCCGCAAGGGTCGTCCTATCCCGATTTCAGCCGAGTCCTGGCTATTTGTCGGTGGCGATGTCCCAGACCTTGATGGTCATTTCACGGCTCACCGCCGCCAACGTCTTGCCATCCGGGCTGAACGTCACGGAGTGGACATCCTGACCGGCCGTTCCCGTCAGCAGGTCGTCAGTACTTCGCTTGAGGGTCGTCCGTATTTTACCAGTGGCGACGTCCCACAACCTGACGTCCCCGAGGTCGGGTAAGGGGATTGGCGATCCGATTGCACCCGTTGCCAGGGTCTTCCCATCGGGGGAGAACGCAACGTAGCCTAGACAACCCCTGTGCTCGCCAAGAGTTGCTCGCTCCTTGCCTGTGGTCATGTCCCACGATTTCAGCGTCCCATCATAGCTGGCCGATGCCAAGGTTTTGCTATCCGGGCTAAACGCCAGACCCACGACCGCACTGGTATGCCCTTTGAGAGTGGCCCGCAGCTTGGGTTCTTGTGCCGACAGGGACGACGCCAGCAGCATTCCCAGACAGACCATCCAGGCCGCCTCCCCCCGCCATCGCTTCCCATTCGATTTCATCGCTTGTCTCTGGCTACATGGTTGAATCTGAATGCTCGCCAAGCCGACTTCGAGTGGCTGGTTCGATACTAAGCACGTCGACACCTGTCATTCCGCATCACCGGCTCGCACTCAAGCCCCCTGAGCCCACTCTTTCAGGCACCGCAGATCATGCCGAACGATTCTTGTTGAGGTGCTTATTCGCATCCGTTTGGCGAGGATGCGGTGCAATTCGAGACCGACGATACGGGCGGTCCGTTCAACAAGTCGCGGCTAATCAATCGCGCGGTGGCCCGGTGTACGGGCCACGTTTGCGTGATTTCCGATGGGGACGCGTTCGTCGGCAACTGGACGCTACGGCATGCGATTCACTTGGCTGGCTTCGGAGCCAAGTTGACCCTACCGCACAACTCGGTCTGCCGGATGACCCGCGAGCAATCGCGCCGAGTGCTGCGTAAGAACCGGCCGATCCGGTCTCGGACAAGCTCTACCGCCACCAATGGACCCGAGCTTGCCCCGATGGGCTATGGGTGGTGACTCTGACCTGTTTCAGCGTCACCGCATGGACGCAAGGTTCGAAGGCTGGGACCGTGAGGACACCGAGTTCCTGCGGCGAATCCCCTGGCGACGACTGCCGGGGCCGCTGTTTCACATCTGGCACGCCAAGGCGTCGAAGGAGCAGTTCGAGCGGAATCGGCGGTTGCTGAGGACTGCACGCGGCTAGCGGTGCTCCGTGCCACGCTCACGCATGTCCGGTGGTGTGGGGAGGGCGGCCCGCACGGGCCGTCCTTACCCGATTATGTTGCTTTTCGCGGCGGGTTCAAAACGGGACTTCGTCATCAACTGCACTTGAGGACATCGCCTTTCAGTTGGTAAATCGTCAGGCGGCTAATGCCAGCAGTTGCTCGAATCGGGCTCGGATATTCCAATCGTCTGGGGCCTTGGATAGGTCCGCCAAAAACTCCTGACGGAGCAATTCACGGCATATTCTGCGACGACGATCCGCGTGCGAGGGTCGGCGCGACGGATTGTCCCAAGGACGGTCACTCCGATCCACCAACTGCTCCGCGGGCAGGTCCCAGCACTCCAACTCCACCAGTCCGTACAGCCACCCACACAGATGCCAGCAACCGATGTTCGACCAGAGATTGCGAACCTGCTGCTGACCCGCTCCCCAGATCTCCTTGACGTCGTGGAAATGCTCTTCGATCGCCCAACGGTCCGAAACGGCCTGCAGGATTTGCTCGACGCTCATCGGCGGGTCGGTGCTGATGTACGCGGCCCAGTTCCCCTTGGAGTGCTCCAGCAAAACCACCCGAACGATCCCGCCGACGACCGGACTGGTCGCAAGAAACGTCTTGTAGCGTCCCTCGGTCAGCACCCCACGGCAGGCGAACTTCGTGGTGGTCCAGCCATCACGTCGCCCAGCCCGCTTGGCCAAGCTGAAGCGGTGCTTGCCGTACTTCCGTGGGCGGCCGCGACGGCCAGACTGGTTGTTCGGCAAATCGAACAGCTTCGCGTCTCGGCGCAGTAGGGTCACCACGACGGCACCTCCAACGACCAACGGCCGAATCAACTCCTTCGCAGCGTAGGCCCCATCGAACACCACCAGAAAGCCTGCCTTGCTGCCAGACGCTTGGAGGGTTTTCATGACGTTTTGAACCAGTTCCAGGGCGAGCTGGTGTTTGGTGCGAAACTCCCAGCCATACCGCTGCTGGAGTTTTCCGATGTCGATTTGGCGGACGTACAACCGCGCGAGCAGCGGCAGGCCGATCACGCCGAACAACGGGTGGTCCATCAACATCGCCAGGCTGACTCAGTTGTGTCCGTAGAGCCAATCCCCATCGCCCGGCCCCGGCGTCGGGTTGTGATGGATGTTGGCCGCCTCGACATGCGGCCCGTATCGCTTGGTCGGCGAGTCGTCGATCGCGATCTTCCAGTAGCCGCCCTCGCCCGGATCGAACTTCTTGAGGATGAACAGGAGCAGCGGCAGCATCACAGAGCCGGCATTTTTGCCGATGGACTGGAGCATTTCGTAGAAGCGATCCCAATCGTCCTTGACGCCAGCGCAGCGAAACCAACTGGCGGCGGTACGTCGACCACGAGCGAGCATCGCCCCCGACATGACGATGGACAGCCGAGCCGCGATTCTCTTGTCGAGCATCCTGCCCATCGCGAAGACGAGCGCCGCAATGCCCCCGCACAGGGCCACGCTGGCCGCATGGGTGATTTGTCGAGCCGGGTTGGAATTCGCGAGGCGATCCCGCTTGTCGTGCCTGGAGGGAGTCGATTTTCCGGAATGTTGGGCTTGAGGCGGTTTGGCGGACTGTTTACGCTTTGCCATCCTTGGCTCTCTGGTTTTTGGAACGGTGTGAGAACCTCCATTTTCCACGAGAGCCTTTTTCGTGCCAACATCAATTCGGAACTGGTATCCGTTCGCCTAAAGTGCAGTTTAAGTGCCAACACATAATCGCCTTTTAGGCGAACGATCTTTGCCGCAATCTCTGTTTGACATCCGGCCGCGTCAATGGTGACGACGGCACCCTCGATTGCGATTTGGTCCAAAAGCTCGGGAATCGCGGTGATTTCGTTGGATTTCTCTTCGGTTGCTAATTGCCCCAAACTGATTCCTCGATCGACAGCCCAAGCACTGACAAGGAAGAGCGGTCCCAACCCTTTACTGCGGTCGTGATTGCGACGCAGGGCTTTGCCGTCGATGGCCACTTGCTTCAAGTCTGGCTTCTCATCGCTCGGTACAACCCTTGCGATCCACGTTTGGAAACAGGTTTGAAAATCGGCTGGCTTCAGCGACGCCAGCAGGCGAGCGAAAGTATCATGAGAGGGAATTCCGTTGGGAAGCTCTAGGTGCTTTCGGAGCCATTCCTCATTGTTCGCTGCCCAAGTGCCGATTGCTGTGGGGCCATCAGCGCCGGCAATAACGGCCATGATAGAGATTACGATCAGATCACCGAGCAGATGGCGGCGGTTGATAGTTGACCTCGGGTCCTCAAGATCGCGAAATTCATCGAGAATGGAATCGACGTCTTCAAACAGAATATCGGGCATGATTCGGTATCCGGAGTAGCGAGCAGGATCGGGTTCGTCCGCAGCTAATCATCGCCGAAAATGGCGCCGTGCGCGCCCCTCCCTGATTTCTTTAAATTACCCAAATTGCGCGTTGGCCCTGCTCATCGGGGGCATGCCGTTCACCCGGTTGTCGCATGGGCAAGGTAGAATGATCTGGCGGGGACGGATAGGCGTTCGGCCTGATCGAGGTTCTCGATCATCGATATCCCGTCTGCTTCATCAAACCGAGGTACGTTTGATACGACGAAGTGGATAGCGTTCGAGTTCAAGAAACGCATGATCGCGAGGTCCGCGGTGCCGGCGTGTCACGCTTCTGATCCTGTTGCCGGTGCGCGCCGGTGGCCTCATCGATGCGGGAGACGTCGAGCGCTCTCGAATCATCGCGGCAGGCTAATCGTGAACGTGGTCCCCGCACCGAGAACGCTATCGACTTCGACATCGCCACCGTGCTTCTCAGCAACTATATCGTAAGTGATCGACAGCCCTTGTCCTGTCCCTTTGCCGACATCCTTCGTGGTAAAAAAGGGATTGAAAATTCTATTGATGTGGTCGGGATTGATCCCGTTTCCCGTATCCGAAACGAGCAGGTAAATGTTCGCGTCGTCGTAGCGCGTCTTGATAGTAATCTGACCCTGGTCACGAGCGCATTTCTGATTGCGCTCCTGAACCGCGTCGGCGGCATTGACCAGCAAGTTAACGAGCACCTGATTGATGGAAGACCTTACACATGCGACATGGGGCAGGCTCGGATCGAGTTCCATTTTTAATTCCGCAACCGGACGCCAATGATTGGAGGTGACTGTCGCGGCGCTCTCCACGACGACATTTAGATCCGTGAGGAATTTCTCCTCCGTCCCCGGATGCGAAAACTCTTTGATGGCCGCGACGATTTTCGCAACCCGCTGCACACCAAGCTTCGTTTCTTCGATCGCGATCGGGGCCTCACTGCGGAAGAACCGCAACTCCTCTTTCGAACAGACTTTACCTATTATATCGACCAACTCGGGTGCCGAACCTAGATGCTGCTCACAGGCCCGCAACGCCCCGTCGACCGCGTGCCAGGCATCAGCAAAAAAGTTCATGTTCTCGTAGATATATTGAATGGGCGTGTTCACCTCATGAGCGATTCCCGCCGCAAGCTGGCCGATACCTTCTAGCCGCTGACTGAGATCAGACTGACGTTTTATTTTCTGAATAACATCAATATCACGCAATATCCAAATGATGATTTCGCAATTCTCAAATTGGCCGGAACTCGCAGACAGCTCGATCTCCGGTCGCTCCCCGTTATCGCGAATTCCAACGACTTGAATGGCAGGCCGGGCATGACTACACAGGTCGACGAAGAATCGGTTCTCGTGATCCGGTCGAATCGCATTCGTCGACTCAACCAAATCGCAAACTGAGCGTTTAACAAGTGCTCCTGCTTTGCAATCGAAAATGGAAGCGGCGCTAGCGTTCGCCTTTTCGATGACTCCGTCACTGGTCAGAGTCATTATCCCGTCGCGGGCGACATCCAAAATCGTTTGGAGGTAATAGGCCTCTCTTTGATGCGTCGCGGACGTTAATCGCAACCTCTGATTCACCTCGTAAAGCTCGCGGCTTTTTTGCTCCAGTAAGCCTTCCGCAACCTCCCTGGCCGCCCGCTCGCGACTCAGCATACGTTGGTAAGCTACCAGCTCATCAATTACAGCCATCGATTGACACCGCGGTCTAGGAACTCGTTCGCGTTAACCGGAAACATGCAGAGGTACCGTCTGCCGGAGGCAGGTCGACGCGCACGAAGGTGATGGGATCCCCAAAGTGTCGAATGGTGCTTTCGATCAGCCCTTCCGCCAAATCCGCCAGCGGGCGTATCGATTGATAACGCAACTCGGACGTCATGGTGTCAACTTGACGAAACGTCAAATGGGGAAGCTCGGCATCCGGATAGAGCTTGCGTACTTCAACGTGGATATGGTTTTCAATCGCACCCAGCAATTGCTCTGTGGTTTTATAGGCGGCTAGCCAAGGCCCGTGTGTCTCGAAGAATCGAAAGAACAAGTAGTTTCCAAACGCCTTGACGAGCACCGGAACCGGTGCCTGCTTTACCTTGGCAAGCTCTACGACCATCGCCAACAGTTCCCCGGCATCATAGCTACCGACCGCAGTGTACGCGCCACCCGATTTCGGATTCGTCGCCACCAGCAGATGGTCGGCGATGACCATCCCGAATTCCGATTCGATAAACTGAATGAACTCGGTAAAGACGATTCCCTTCATCGGTGTATCCTGATGTGCATTGTCGACATCCAAAACGGCCTAATTACTTGCAACAGGGGCGTCTGAGCCGAAGTGTGAATGAGCGAAAGCTACCCTGCCGGATGACCACAAACCAGAGCTAGCGACTCACGCCACCAGACGTGCCGCACGCAGACCAACACCGGCTCGAGGAGGGCGGGATCAGGACAAGACATCAACTCCCTGGCGTAACCACGAATTCGGTGTTCCTAGTCGATCGCTTGACGCGGAATCATAGACGCTTGTCGCTTGCACTTCAAGCTGGTGCCGCAGTTGGGGGCAGAGCCGCGCGTTGAGTTTTCAGGGATTTCTCAAACTGGGTTCGCCAGTATCCGCGTGAGCGGCGCATGACGGGGACGCGGACGCCCGATGGACACACACGGATCGGGCAATCGCTGCCCACAGACTCACCGCACTCCCATCCTGATCGAACATCCTGATCGAAAGGGCTCCACCCTCATTTTTTAAGGCTACGACATCGGTTCCTGCGGTTCACAGGCCGCGAAACGATTCGCCTAACCGCTGTGCCCGGGGGCGTCCGGCCGGTCTAGCCTGGCGATCGCTAGGCCCGTTCGACCCGACGGGGCAGGATAGATTTCGTCAATCCGTTACCGCGAACCTTGCAAACGCTTGCGGACAGAACGGTCCCCAGCACCACGCCAACCGGTTTCGTCACCGATCACTTGCCACGCGCCCACCTTGCTTCTTGCCGATTTGTAAGGCGGCCAGCCGGAGGCAGTTGGCGGCGCGAGGCGTTTTGCACCCAATTGTACGGCCGCCGACTTGGGCTAGGCAGACCCCGGACGGTGGTCATGCGACGCACCGCGGTCGCGCGATGCTTCCCATGCTGAGAACCACACCGGTTCGGAAAGCCGTTGGCGTGTGAAAACTCGGGCACCGGACGCACCGGCCGCAGCGAAGATTTCGCGATTCCCGCCTGCACAAGACTCACACAACCCCATAGGCGGCGGGCTCCACGTGGATATCGCATTGCCGATGGGTGACCGCTGATGCCCGTGCGCGGACATCGAGTTTACCCAATCCAGCATCTCGCATGCGGACAGTTTGTCGCACCAGCAGTCCGCGACACCTGTCAGCCCGGACTCACCGGCCGCGTCGGCCTGCTCGATGGCATTGAGACGAGACCTTGTGCCTTTCCCTTGGCATTTTCCGACGCTCCCTCTGGCCGGGCCCGTTTTACCTCGGAAAAACGGCCGCTCGTGCTTGCCTTCGGACGATACTTGGCTTAAAAAGACACTGACGCAGCGGAGCAGCGTATGTCGAGCGACCCGCCCCCGGCAGTGCTGCCATCTGGCGGTACCGGCGGAGGTGTTCAGACCTGCCGCCATCGATTTTCATTATCGTCTGCGGGTCACGGAACTTGAGCTCAACCCGCTGTAAAGAACTGATTGCGGCATTCTCGTATAAATTCCCGTGCTTTGTTTGAACAATTCGACCCGTCACTTCGTTAAACCATAGCTAGCTATGCCGTACCTGGACTCGGAGCGCCCGATGGTCAAGCGGAAACGCGGGTAGGTATGCCCGGCCCTGCCCGTAAGTGAGGCGTCGTAGTTTGAAGCCAAATGTCTTCTTTGTCGACGACGATCCGCTGATTTTATCAAGCATTCGTCGGCAGATTTTTTTGAAACTTCCAGACGTCGAACTCGTCTTTTGCGAAAGCGCGGACCAGGCCCTCCAACTCAGCATGGAAAGGCCGCCCGCCATCGTATTCAGCGATGTTCGCATGCCCGGAATGAATGGGCCGGATTTCCTCGACCGAATTGCGGAACTCCATGCCAACGCCGTACGGTTTGCCCTGACCGGCCAATCCGAGGCCGACCTGCTTGAGCGAGCTTTTCGTGTTGCCCACCAAGTCTTGACCAAACCGACGGATTCATCAAGGCTACTCCAGCTGATCAGAGCTTCATTGGCATTCCAATCGAAGGTCGTCACCGCACCGATCGAGTCTTTTCTGCTTCGGATACTGGATGGCCAGGGGAAGTTTTCAACCCCCGCCGAGATTTCCTCCCTGGCGGGCCGTGCCGACACTTCGTTATCCAGCATTAGAGAATTCGTCGAACAGGATGTTACGCTCAAGTCAAGGTTACTCGCGGTCGCTAATAGTAGCTCCGTATCCCCGGCACGGCCCGTTACAACGGTTGCCGCAGCAATAAGCCTTTTAGGGCTGAGGGTCGTCAGCGTAATTCATTCCGGGCACGTGATTCAACGGCAGCTAGGAAAAGATGACTTTGTGCTGGACGAGATCCGACGCTCTCTCGACTACGGCACGATGTTGACATTCAGATTGAACCACGCGATCCAAGCCGTCGAGCTTCCTGAAGAGCTCCTAGATTCGGCATATCTGGCGGCGACCTATTTCGCCTTCGGGAGAATCCTTTTTTCGAGCTACAACCGCCAGGCCTACTCGGACTTGAGAGAAGATTGTGGCGACAACATCGTGGAATTGGAAAAGCGGGAAAAAGAACGCTTCGGGGTGTCGCAAGAAGTCGCGGGTGCTTACAAGCTATTCCTCTGGGGAATGGATGAGGACACCTGTTTCGCCATCGCCAATCTGACCGAATTGTCACCGAACAGTTGGAAAATTCGTTCCGCAATCGACATGGCTCGGCAGGACCTCCGATACCACCCAGGACTGGACAACCGTCGTCGCCTTGCGACACCGGGCATCTGAGACGACGGCGGCAACTTCGTCACAATTGACGACCCGTTTTCTCTTCGCACGGGTTCGCGGTCGCGGCAGTTGAAAAAAAATTTTGCGGAGCATACAGTTACGGCGTCGGGCCTGTCGTTCCACACCGACCTATTCAGTAAGTTCCAGGCGGCGATGGGCTTGACGATCGTGGCGCTGGCCCGCTCGCCGTGACCGGGTGATTGCGTCATGCTTGCAGAACATCGACTTACCGCGACTCCTCCGATCGATCTTAGGGGCGCAAGTAGGTTCCTGTACATACAAATCGTCCGGCTTGGTACAGCGTGTCCGGCTTTCCTCAGCCATGAGCGCGGCGGTTTCCGCGCGACGGCATTACTCACAAATTCCAGGCCCGCGAACCCAATCCCGTGTCTATCAGCGAAACTCGGCAGCGGCCAGAGCGATTGGGACTTCAACAACACCGACAATCACGCGACGAGAGGTTGATGTGGATGCTGCCAAGCCGAATCGGCTGACAATCGGTAATGTGCTCGCGATCGACGACGACAGCATGACATTGCGAGCCTTGCAAAGTCACGCCAAGCGAAACGCGTACCGCCTTCAAACCGCGGACAGTGCGGAATCGGGCTTGCGGTTGATCGATGAAGCGACGGCGGTCGCGCTCGTCAACTTGCGAATGCCTCGACTCAACGGCTTTGAGTGCTTGAAATACATTCGCAGGAATCACCCCCATGTCCAGGTTGTCATCCTGACCGGATCGACGGAAACGGATGACGCTGTCGAGGCGATGCGTGCCGGTGCGTTTCAGTTCGTCACCAAGCCCTTTGATCCCAAACAATTGCTGGTTTAAGCACTTCAGCAGGTCTTGTTCCGCATAACTCGAACGCATTAACCGACACCGGCGTCGGACGAATTGCCAGATTATACCGAAACAATCCTGTTGAGGTACTTATCTGGCGAAAGCCTGCGAGGCTTCGCAGGCGGTCGTCGAAAATCGTGATCTGCGCGAATCGCAATCTCAAAACCTTCCAGTGCAAGTTCCGGCAGTGAGCGGTGACGCAAATAGCCGCTTGATGAATCAGATCACGCGACTATCTGCGGTGGATTCAACCGTCTTCATTGGCGGGGAAAGTGGAACGGGCAAGTCAACGGTTGCTCGGATGATCCACCAACAAAGCCACCGTCGGCAAGGCCCGTTCGTTTCCATCAACTGTGCGTCGCTACCTCGTGACTTGCTAACTTCAGAACTTTTTGGCCATACCAAAGGGTCATTCACCGGGGCAGTCAAGGATCGCGCGGGCCATGCGGAGGTTGCTGATGGCGGGACTTTGTTCCTGGATGAAATCGGAGACCTGCCTCTTGAGTTGCAACCGAAACTGCTGACTTTCTTACAAGATCGTACCGTGCAACGACTCGGTTCATCCGATGTCCGCAAAGTGGATGTTCGTTTGATCGTCGCGACGCATCGCGACCTAACCGAGATGTGCAGGGAACAGGCTTTTCGGCAAGACCTGTACTTTCGGCTAATGGTTTTGAGTATTGAGATTCCACCATTACGGCACAGGTCCGCCGAGTTGCCATCGATGGCGGAAGGAATCCTAGCCAGAATTTGCGAGCGGATGGCCACCGAGCCTAAAAGACTTACCGCGGAAGCGATCCGCCTGCTGCTGCAGCACTCGTGGCCAGGCAACATACGTGAGCTCGAAAATGTACTCGAACGCGCGGTGGCGTTCTCGAGTGAGTCTGAAATCAAACCCAAAGACCTGCTGCTCAACCATGTTGCTCTCGTTCGATCCGGCCCATCTGGCGATCAGGCCGTACCGGAACCGATCGATCGCAACCCGCACGAACTGAAGCCCTCGCAAGACCCCCTGACGGCCTCCCTCCCCGCAGACGCCTTGCCGCATGTCGGGACATCCCTGCCGCAGGGCGTCGCCTTTAGCCTACCGCCCACAAACGCCGTATCTCCGTATTCACTTGTCGGCAAAACCTTGGACGAAATCGAACGTGACGCCATCATCCATACGCTTTCAGCTTGCCGAGGGAATAAAGCCCAGACGGCAAGGGTTCTCGGCATCAGCGAAAAAAGCATCTACAACAAAATGCGACGCTTGGCGATCGACCGTTTTGACGCAATGCCGGTCAGTTGAAGCACGGTGATAAATCAATTTCAATTTTGAAACTACACCACAAGCATTGTCATGTCACACATCAATCACGCCGCGCTTGAAAAGTTTTTTGAAGGTGACGCCGAATTGCTTGGTGACTTGGCGAACATGTTCGCCCAGTCGTGGAACGATTGCAAGGTTCGCATTACACTTGCGATTGACGGTCGGGATGCATCGGGCCTCTGCGAACTGGCTCACCAACTCAGGGGACGACTGGGGTATTTCAGTGCAAATAGTCTACAAGAATTGGCGCAGGAGCTTGAAAACCGTGGAAAATGTAACCGCCTGGAAGACATCCGCCCACTGGTCAATCAGCTCCTGGATGGCATCGAGGGCTTGATGGGGGAATTGCGGGAACTAACTAAATTACCACTGGATTACGGAGATGACGAGTGATGCGATCCTGGCCCATCAGCTTGCAAACCCCACCCGATCGCAATAGTCAGATTGGCAATATCGATCGGCAGTTTGCCTTTGCCAACTCTTTAAAAGCCAAATATGAATCTACGGAAACTTTTTAAAGCGACCTGCGATTTCGTCCGCCCGATGTGGTGGTCGCTGTTGCTATGCGCCACGACGGGAGTTTTAAGCCTGGTCGTAGTCTACATCATCGTCTGGCCAGCCTACAAGAACCCGATCTCGCGGATGTACACATCCAAGCTCGGTTACTCGGCGGTCATCAGGAAAACTGGCGGATCCTTTCCGATCGATTCTGCGACGGTTGCTCCCCGTAGGATTATCGGCAAATTCATAGGGGAGGGATTGACACAGAGCGAGCCCATCCAGGTCCCTATGATCGCCATGGCCAGCATTTCTCAAGTTAATGCGATCGAAGGCCAATTTGTCAGTGCGGGTGATGTGATCGTCCAATTGGATCAGTCGAAGATCAAGCTCCGGATCGAATCGGCGCGAGCTGCCTTGGAAACGGCCAAGGCGGAATTACAGAGAGTTCGATTCGGAACCGTCAATGTTTTGCAACAGGAGCGTCCCGACATCCTGGCTTTGCAGTCGAAAGTAACCGAAGCCGAAGCAAAGATGCGCAAGCTGTTTCTCGTTATGAACGAGGATCTGCGAGACAGTCAGGCTATCAACGCTCGCGAGTATGCCGAATCGGAATTTGCCGCACTCCAATCCCAACTGAATGCCGAGATTCGCAAACTCGAAGCGGAAACCGCACTGGCAGGTCGAGAAAGCAGCATCGTGATTGCCGAGGCAGCCATTCGTGAAGCCGAATTGACATTGGCTCATCGTATAAGTGAATTAGAAGACTACACGTCCGTCGCACCTCGAGACGGAATTATCGAACGTGTATTTGTGCATGCCGGGGAATACAATCAGGACCCTGGCCGTCCGGCGGTCTTACTCGCATCCGGCCTTTGGTTCGAGTGCTATCTTGACCAGACCGCGATCGGACGTGTGCACCTCGGTGACGCCGTCGAGGTGCGTTTGAGTGCCCATCAGGACCATGTTTTTGGCGGCAAGATAACGCTCATCAGGCCGCTGGTCAATTTTTCTCTGGGTGGACCGGAAACCAATCGGCCCATTCGGCCGCTCGGAACGGGTGCCCCCGAATGGCCTGCGACGTTTTCGGTCCGCGTCGCACTCGAGGAGACCGAGCATCTCGTCGTGCCCGGGATGACCGGGTACGCGACCGTGATTCAAATGCGGAATGTGTTAGCGGTGCCGCGCGGCGCCGTTAACGCCGTATCGGGCAATCGGGGAATCGCATTTGTAATCGACAGCGATCGCGAGTCGTTCACGCCAAGAAATGTTGTTACCGGCATTACGGATGGCCGCTGGGTTGAAATTCGCGAAGGACTCCTGGCCGGCGAAAAAGTCATCGCTGACGGACATCAGGTACTACAACCGGGAGATCGTATCGCTATTCAGAGCACGAAAGATCCGTTCCCGAGCGGCAAAGGGCCCTTTCAATATCGCGACGACCATTCAGCCGGGCCGATCGACGAGCCAGAACCGTACCCGGCAACCGGTATTCAGATCGGGAATGCCCGACATCCGCACTCAGGTGACGCGTTCCTGTCCGATGATCCGCCTGCCCTTGGCAACAGCAAGCAAATTAGCGACGCCTTAAGCGAGAAGTAAGGCATGAAAAAGATTCTTTTCATGATGAGGAATGCGCTGCGGGCCGCGTCGCCGGGTACCATTTCTTTAAACCGTTTGCTTTTCATCGCGATCGGGATTCTCGGCTTTGCGGCATTAGGGCAGAGTACACGCAAAAACTGGTTCGAGGTTCCCCAGCCGCCACTTGGCGGCGCGGATTCGGCGTTTGATATGATCGGGGTCACACCGGAATGCATGCCGGTGTTTCAGGCGATGATGGGGATCGGCCTTATTTCCTTGGCCGCGTCATGGTTCTGGCGACGTCAATGGACAATTCTCAGTACCATCATCGCATCCGTTCTGTGCATCGTGCCGTTGGCATTCCCGTATTTCGTGATGCTTCGCAGTCCCGTGGTCTCTGCGGAAGCCGCCTGGTTGCAACTCCAACATGACAACCTGTTGTGGCTGGGTGGCGACATCTACAATAACGCCGAGTACGGACATCGCGGGTGGAAAAGCAAGGTATACCTAATTGACTTGCCCCAGCAACTTGCCGTGGTCAGGTTGCCCTCTTGGTCACCTTGGGAAATCGGCCTAGATCGTTGTGGAGACCTGTTGCTATGGCTCGGTTATTCGAACGCCTTTTGCAACTTCGTCGGTAAAGGTTGGGTGATGGCGATCATCGGATCACAACTCCTACTGCTCAGTACGCTACAGCGCAAGAGCGAATTTCGGTTTTCTCACGCGGGAATTTCCATCGCTATTTTTACAAGCGGATTCGTTTTCGCGGCGCTGATCGGTTGGTCGTTACCATTTCGTGCTAGCAATCACGTCAGGCGGTCAGCTGAGCATTGTAGCCAACGGGAGTTTCGGGCGAGCATCCGCGAGCTCGACAAGGCGGTCGCACTATTGCCCGTGCTTGGACAAGACACTTATTATATTGCTCAGCGCGGTGTTCTGGAACGCCAACTGGGACTAGAAACCGACTATACACGACTCGGCAGGGCTATCGAACTTGAGGGCGACGCTCGGTATGAACAGGCCTATTCGCTTATCGGCAAGCTGATCGAATCGGACGATCCTGCCATCCGACGTGAGGCACTTCGAGCCGTCATGCGATTTGCGATTCAAGATTACAATTGCGCGCGCTTCGAGTCTTCGGCGGAGCGATTTCGTATCGTTTTGCGTCAACAGCCGTGCAACTTGAAGCTGATTTACCTGATGCAACTACAGGGCATTCGAGAGGGCCGCCCGGAGAATGTCTATGCCATGCGAGACTGGATGTATGAAGCATCGAGTAAGATGGCCTTTGGCACGAAAACCATCGTTCGAGCAGCAGCGAATCAACACGCCGTGCTGGCGGCCGGTATGGAAGGTAACGCCGCAGCGATTTGCGCAGCGCAGGATAGGGCAAAACGCCCGTGATCGGATACACCTTCTTTCCGACGCCAGAGCAGGCCCGTTTGCCCGTCGGCAATCGCCGCGTCTTCCTCGCGTTGGGACTGATGATGATCGTTTTCGTCATCGTCACGGGCTACGCGGTCGCACGCTATCGCGCCACACTTGGCCATCCGCTACGACCGACTCATTTAAATCATCCCTGGATCCGGGCGGCGGGTGATCTGTCGCAGGCAGCCTATTTCCGTAAATCATTTAACCTACCGGGGCCCGTACGACACGCATGGCTCAAGATTGCCGCGGCCGATGCCTTCGAAGTTAATGTCAATCGCAATCCGTTGGGGCGTCAGTATCTTTGGCGACCAACCCGACCTTTTCAAAGCGGCACGAGCGAGAAGGGGCAAGTTGTGTCATGGCAGGATCCGGCGATGGCACTCAATTTTCCCCGCGAGTACCAGTGGGACGGACATGATAATTGGAGACTGCCGACCTTCATTGAGCTCACTTCCTCGCTCGTTCCCGGACGGAACGTGATCGCGATCGAAGCCGAGTCACGTTTGGCGGCAGCGCGGGTTAGCTTCGAGGGAGAGATTCGGCTTTGGAGTGGTGAGGTCATTCCGCTCCGAAGTGACGACACCTGGCTGGGCGAGTCCTCTATTCCCGGACCTCAGTTTCTTGACTGGACAGAGGTCGCCTACTGGGACAAGGCATGGCGAAGCGCAGTCATTTGCGAAGGGCCTACCCCCCATGCCCTTCGGACCGTCCCCGAACCCGTCTACACCGACCCGTTCATGGGCGATTGGTTGCGTCATCCGACCGCCGGAAATGATTCCGAAATCACGTTTGCT
>RECD01000113.1 GCA_007694185.1 Planctomycetaceae bacterium | reverse complement strand
CAAAAAATCAACATCGAGCGATTTGCTTTCTCGATGTGTCGCCCTCCGGGCTTTTGGGGTTTTTCTGCCTTGGTTCCGGTGGCTTACGCACACCGGCAAGTATGTGCCGCCCTTCGGGCTATGAGGTTGGCGCGCAGGCTCGGTTCCGGTGGCTTACGCACACCGGCAAGTATGTGTCGCCCTCCGGGCTTTTGGGGTTTTTCTGCCTTGGTTCCGGTGGCTTACGCACACCGGCAAGTATGTGCCGCCCTTCGGGCTATGAGGTTGGTTTCTGTTTTGCTAACAGTGGCACAGACTTCCAGCCTGTGGGAGAGACTGGTGGTGACTTGGGTGTGTAAACACAGGCTGGAAGCCTATGCCACAACTTCATTCCGGTGGCTTACACACACCGGCAAGTATGTGCCGGTTCTTCGGGCCGACGGCCCATTCATTTACCTAGCCCAGCCCGACGGGCTGGTGGTCCGCGTTTTTGAATTCCCGAATAGGGCCAACGGCCCGGCCGTTTGCGAGATCGCTCGACCCCAAACGCATCGCAGGTGTGCTCAATGCTCAGCAAATCGCTGATCCCCCGACCTTCATCACCCTGAGCGTGCGATTGTGGCATGGTGTTGCTATCCGTTTCTTTGATACAAATTGCTGGGCCTTTGGCCCTTGCGATATCCATTGCCCATGCAACCAGCCCCTTCGGCTGGACTAGGCAAATTGGCAGGCCTTTGGCCCTAAAGATCGGGCGATCCATGATTGGCGACGTTTTGCGTTTTCCGGTCCGGCGGAAGATGCCTTAAGCATTGTGCGGAAAATAACTGTCTGTTTTTTCCAATCCGTTGGGTACGGCCACCGTCTGGCGACGGTAGCTACGCCCGCCAGAGCGTGGATGTGGCGACAGTTATTTCCCGCGCGATGCTAAGGGCGATAAATCGCGTCAGTAAAAGAACGGTAAAAGAGTTTCCGAAACAAATGGCATTGTCGGGAAATGCCGTCTGCGGAACGAACTCTGCGGGCGAGTTCCTTGCAAAAGGTACCGGCCACTTCTTTCTCGCTCGATTTTTAGCAAAAGATCGGCCGTTCCAAAGTCGTTTCCGATTGCTGGCTTGCCGCAGAGGGCACGGAGATCGCTGGGATGGACGTTTTTTGCGTCGTTTGGTTCGCTGCGGTGGGTGCTTGCGGGCGACTGCGGGGGGGATCTGTGGCCCGTTGGGGCAGCGGCATGTGGAAAGTTGTGGCGGACGGGTGGCATTTCGTGCGGCTGGAGCCAAAAATGGGGGGGCGGTCCGATTTTCGGTGGTGACGCTTGGCTCTGGTCGGCGGTTAACCGGGGACGGATTTTCGGGTCGCACGATTTCCCTTTTCAGTCGATTTATCTCGTTCGTTACTCCCGCCGAGCTTTTCGTTATGGTTCGCTTGCTCCTCGGTTTCACGCTGCTCGCCTGCTGCTTCCTGTCCACGCCGGCGACGGCGGCCGATCCGCCGCTGCGGCTCGTCTTTCTTGGCGACCAGGGGGCTCACCGGCCTTCGCAGCGGTTCCTGCAATTGGCTCCGGTGCTGGAACCTCGCGGCATTCATCTGACGTACACCGAGGATGTCGATGTGCTCGATGCGGCTCGGTTGGCCGAATTCGATGGGTTGGTGCTGTACGCCAACATCGATTCGATCTCGCCCTCCCAAGCTGACGCGCTGCTCGAATTCGTCGCGTCCGGCCGCGGTTTCATTCCGCTGCACTGCGCAACTTACTGCTTCCGCAACGACCCGCGGATCGTCGCGTTGATGGGAGCCCAGTTCAAGCAGCACGGGACGGGGGAGTTCACGACCGAGCGGGCTAGCGAGCCGCATCCGATCCTCGAGGGGTTCCAGGGGTTCCGCAGTTGGGACGAGACCTACGTCCATCACATGCACAACGAACGGGACCGGACCGTTTTGGAGTATCGCCGCGGTGGGGCGCAGGCCGAGGGGCAGGCCCGCGAGCCTTGGACGTGGGTTCGCACGCATGGCGAAGGCCGTGTCTTTTACACGGCTTGGGGGCATGACGAGCGGACTTGGGGCAACCCCGGTTTCCAGAATTTGGTCGAGCGGGGCATCCTCTGGGCTTGCGGTCGCGACCCTCGTGAAGCGGGCTCACCATCAGGCGTCGCAACTCGGGAGCCTTTCGTGCCGCCCGCGATGACGAGCCTGCCGGATGGACCGCCGCCGTTTGAGTACGACGATGTCGGGCCAAAAATCCCGAACTACGCCGCCGGGCGGGGCGAAACGCTGAACCGGATGCAGCGGCCGCTGGATTCGGACCGGTCGATCGAGCGTTACGTCACTCCCGTCGATTTCGCGGTTGAGCTGTTCGCTGACGAGACGATGTTCGAAGCCAAGCCGATCGCGATGAACTGGGACGAGCGGGGGCGGTTGTGGGTTTGCGAAACGGTCGATTACCCGCACGACCTGGACGCCGCCAACCGTGGTCGAGACCGCATCCGGATCCTGGAGGACACCAACGGGGATGGTCGTGCGGACCGTTCCGTCGTCTTCGCCGAGGGCTTGAACATCCCCACCGCGATCGCCTTTCATCGCGGCGGCGCGGTCGTTCAACACGGCACCGAAACGTTGTATTTGAAGGACACCACCGGCGACGACCGGGCGGACCTGAAGCGGGTGCTGATCAGCGGTTGGAATCTGGGTGACACGCACGGCGGGGTCAGCAATTTCCGCAACGGGCTCGATAACTGGGTTTGGGGGATGCAGGGCTACAACCAGTCGGCCCCGCGGATCGAGGGGGAAACGACCCAGCCGTTCCGGATGGGATTTTTTCGGTTCAAGTTGACCCAGTCCGATCCGCCGACGGTGGAGAAAATCGAGTTCATCCGATCGACGACCAACAACACCTGGGGATTGGGGATTTCTGAGGAAGGGCTGATCTTCGGCTCGACCGCCAACCGCCAACCGAGCTTTTTCATGCCGATCGCGAATCGGTATTACGAACGGGTGCGAGGTTGGGCGCCGGAAACGTTGACGATGATTTCGGACACTCACCTGTTCCAACCGATCACCGATCGGGTGCGTCAAGTCGATCATCACGGCGGCTACACCGCGGCCGCCGGTCACGCCATTTACACGGCTCGGACCTACCCGAGCAGTTGGTGGAATCGCACCGCGTTCGTCTGTGGCCCGACCGGCAAGCTGGTCGGCACCTTCGTGCTAGAACCGGACGGCGCGGGCTTCCGGTCGTTCAGCCCAACGAATCTGGTCGCCAGCGACGACGAATGGGCGGCGCCGATCCTGGCGGAAGTCGGACCGGACGGGAACGTTTGGTTCATCGATTGGTACAACTACATCGTCCAGCACAACCCGACGCCGGAAGGTTTCGAAACCGGACCCGGCAACGCGTACCTGACCGACCTACGCGACAAGCGGCTCGGGCGGGTTTACCGCGTCGTCTATCGCGGCCCGACCGAAGAGACTCGCCCGGCGGGGGCGCTCGACCTGCGCGTTGACGATCCTGCCGGTTTGGTCGAGGGGCTGAAGCACCCCTCGATGCAGGTGCGTTTGTCGGCTCAGCGGCTGTTGGTCGAACGTGGCAGCGACGACGTGTCGGACGAATTGTTGACACTGATCGCGGACGAATCGGTCGATGAGATCGGCTTGAACGCACCCGCGATCCACGCGATCGCCGTGTTCGATGGATTGGGGTTGCTGAGAGCCGACGGTGATGCGGAAGGCAAGCAGGCGGTTGCGGCGGTCGTCGCGGCGCTGCGGCATCCGTCCGCCGGTGTGCGACGGATCGCGGTCGGGACGTTGAGCAATAGCCCGAGTTCGGCGCGAGCGATCCTCGACGCGGAGTTGCTGGAAGACTCCGATCCGCAGGTTGTGTTGGCGACCTTGTTGGCGGCCGCCGATTGGTCGCAGGCCCAGCTTGCCGAACCGCTGGCCGCGTTCGTGTTGAGCCCCCAGGTGGCGGATCGTTGGTTGTCGGATGCGGCGACGTCAGCTGCGGCGGCGATCCCGGATGCGTTCCTGGTCGCGCTTGCTGAAAAAGTTGGTGATCGCCCCGCTTCGTCGCAGGCGGTCGCGATCACGCGGCGGGTCGTCGAGCACTTCGCTCGTGGCGGACCGGAAGCGGGTCAGACGCTGAAGCTCGTCGCTGCGATTTCGGAAGCCTCCCCGAGCGTGATCGGCACGTTCGTCGACGGGTTGGTAGCCGGTTGGCCGCGGGACGGCGAGTTGTCAATCGACGAGGCGGGTGAGAAGTCGATCAAGCGGCTGTTTCGCGCCGGTGACGATTCGGCGAAAGCGGGGTTGATTCAGCTTGCCGAGCGTTGGCGTACCGAGGCCTTGTCGGCGGAGCGGGCCGAGGTCGTCAAGATCCTCGCGGCGCGGCTGGCGGACGAGTCGGTCGATATCGACGAACGGCTCGGGGCGGCTCGGCGGTTGGTCGCGTTCGAACCGAGCAGCGAGGAGGTCATCGAAGATTTGATCGACGCGATCGGGCCGTTGACCCCACCGGCATTGGCCGTCGGGTTGGTGACGGAGATCGGCAAGAGTACCGCGGAATCGGCCGCACCGAGTTTGGTCGCGTTGCTCGCCGACGCGACGCCGACGTTGCGGGTCGCGATCGTCCAAACGCTGCTGGCTCGGCCCGCTTTGACGCGTGCTCTGCTCGCAGGAATGGAGGCGGGAGATCTGTCGGTCAGCGATTTGACGGCAGTCCAGCGGCAGGCGTTGAGCGACCACCCGGACGAGGCGTTGCGGGCGGCGGCACAGCGGTTGTTGCAGGCGGGCGGCGGGCGAGTCGACCCGGATCGTCAGCGGCTCGTCGAAGCGAAAATGCCGCTGACTCAAGTCACGGGTGACTTCGACGCCGGCAAGGTGATGTTCACGAAGCACTGCTCGACCTGTCACAAGTACCAAGGGGAAGGGAACATCGTCGGGCCGGATTTGACCGGCATGTCGGTGCATCCCAAGTCGGAATGGCTGGTCCACATCCTCGACCCCAGCCGCAGCGTCGAGTCGAATTATCGGCTCTACACGCTGCTGACCGTCGACGCGGTGTTGATTAGCGGCATTTTGGCGGGCGAATCGAGGACTTCGGTAGAACTGATCGATGCCCAAGCCAAGCGGCATACGATCCTCCGCGACGACATCGATCAACTTGTCGCGTCCCGCAAGTCGGCGATGCCGGAAGGGTTGGAAGAAGTTCTCGGCGATCAGGGGATCGTCGACTTGCTCGAATTCCTGACGACCAAGGGGGAATACGTCCCGTTGCCGTTGGGGAAAGTCGCCACGACCGTCTCGACCCGCGGGATGTTTTACGATCCCGCGAACCGGACCGAGCGGCTCGTGTTCGACGACTGGGGCCCCAAGACATACAACGGCGTGCCGTTTTTGTTGGTCGATCCTCAGGGCGGCAGCGCCAACAACGTGGTGTTGCTGCACAGCCCCAACGGGAACCTGCCGCCGAGGATGCCCAAGTCGGTGATGTTGCCTTGTGAAACCGCTGCGCAGCGAATTCACCTGCTCGGCGGTGTCGCCGGTTGGGCGGCGCAAGGTGCCCGCGATGGCGGCGTCTCGATGATCGTTCGGTTACACTATGTCGACGGAGCGAAAGAGGACCATCCGTTGATCGATGGCCGTCATGTCGCCGACTACATCGGCCGGTTTGACGTCCCCGACTCGGAATTGGCTTTTGACCTCCGCGGCCGACAGATCCGTTACCTGGCGATCGAACCGCGGCGGACCGACGTGATCAAGTTCATCGAGTTTGTCAAACCGGGCGGTCCCACGGCACCGATCGTGATGGCGGTCACCGTGCAACCGTAAGAAGTTGGCGGTCGCCGTGATCGTGACGGCTGGGATTGGAGACGGCGAATCGTGTCGCCGTCGGATTGCGAGTCGTTTGGCCGGGTCGTCGACTGTCTGGGATTCACCGTGACACTCCTCAAGCGTCCGCAGGTCCAACCGCAGCGGCGGCGGGGCTGGCGGGCGTGAGAGCGTCCTATCGGCCGGCGGGCGACTTGCGGAAACGGGCTCGTTGGCTCACCTTTTACCCCACCTCGCGGATTCGCTGTTCTTGCTGCCGAATCCCCCACCTTTTGAAACGAATGTGAGACTCATCATGAAGGCAAACGCGATGCTGTTCCGGCCGCTGTGGCTGGTTCTCGGATTGATCCTGGTTTCAGTCCCGTCGACCGGCTGGGGGCAAGTCACCCCGGAGCAGGCCGAACGGATTCGCGAGGCGGCGCCGGATCGTCCTCGGGTGGCCGTCGATCAGCCGCGCAAGTTGCTCGTGTGGAGCCGTTCGATCGGGTTCCAACACAGCTCGATCCCGCACGGCGCTTTCGCGACCAAGGTGATGGGCGAAAAGACCGGGGCGTGGGAGGCGACCGAAACGACCGACATCCGGATGCTGTTACCGGAAAACCTGCACGGCTTCGACGGCTTGGTCATCAACAACACCACGGGTGATTGGATCACGCCTCGTGACACCGACATGGAATCGTTCGAGGGGAGCAAGCAGGAAGTCGAAGCGAAGCTGCGTAAGAGCGTGCTCGATTTCGTCGCCGGTGGCGGCGGACTGATCGGCTATCACTCGGCCACCGATTCGAATTACCACTGGGAAGAGTTCGGCAGGCTGATGGGTGGTTACTTCAACGCCCACCCGTGGCACGAGGAGATCGGCGTTGTCGTTCAAGAGCCGGATCATGTGCTCAGCGACGTCTTCACGGCCGATCGGTTCCGGATCACGGACGAGATCTATCAGTTCAAAGAGCCCTATTCCCGGCAACGGCTGCGAGTCTTGAAGACGCTCGACACCGAGACATCCAACATGGACAAGCGGGACATCCGGAGGGATGACGGCGATTTCGCGATCTCTTGGATTCGCACTTATGGGAAGGGCCGCGTCTTCTACGGTTCGTTAGGTCATCGCGAGGAGATTTTTTGGAACCCGCAGATCATGCGGTACTACCGCGACGGGATTCAATACGCTTTGGGAGACCTCGATGCCGACGCGTTGCCGTCGGACGTCGTCGATCCCAGTGGCTACCAAACGTTGTTCGACGGTTCGTCGTTGGACGCTTGGACTTTCCCGGAAGGCAGTTGGGGAATTGACGACGACGGGCAGCTCGGCTTGGCCAAGGGAGGCGGCTACATCTGGACCGACCAGACCCACGGCGACTTCATCCTCGATCTCGAGTTCAAGGTATCTGCCGGTTGCAATTCGGGCGTCTTCTTTCGCACCGATCCCAGCAATCCGGTGCAGGGCGGTTTCGAGATTCAACTGATGGACACGGCCGGCAAAGACCCGGCGGGCAAGCACGATTGCGGCGCGCTGTACGACGCCGCCGCGCCGTTGTCCAACCCGATGCGTGCGGCGGGCGAGTGGAACCGGATGGTGCTGACCTGCGACGGGCCGTTGGTCCAAGTCATCCTCAACGGCCAGGTGATCCAAGACGTGAACCTTGACCGTTGGGACACCGCCGGACGGAACCCGGACGGCAGCGGGAACAAGTTCACCACGGCGCTGAAGGATTTGCCACGCACCGGCAAGATCGGGTTCCAGGATTACGGCAACCCGATCTGGTTCCGCAACATTCGGATCAAGCCGCTGGGTCAGGAGTGACACGTTGACCCGAGTGGCGATCGTCGGTGGCGGGATGGCAGGATTGGTCGCCGCGCATCATTTGCGGCGACAGGATTCCGGCTGTGACGTCGAGGTTTTCGAAGCGAGCTCGCGGTGCGGGGGACTGATCCGGACCGAACGGGTTGACGGCTATTTGCTGGAACATGGTGCTGACATGTTCGCGACGCAGCCCGATGCGGCGCTACGGCTTTGCGAGTCACTCGGGATCGCCGATCGGCTGATCTTGCCTCAGCCCGGTACGCGGGGGGCGGCGATCGTCGACCGCGGCCGGGTGCTGCGCGTCCCGGACGGCTTCGTCCTGATGCGCGCGACGCGTTTGCTTCCGATGCTCACCACGCCGCTGCTGTCGCTTCGCGGCAAGTTGCGGCTGGCGATGGAAGGCTTGGTGCGGCCACGTCCCGAGGACCAGGAAGACGAGAGCATCGAATCGTTCGTGGTGCGGCGGATGGGTCGCGAAGTGCTCGATCGGATCGTCCAGCCGCTGGTCGGCGGCATCTACACCGGCGATGTCAAGAAACTCAGCATGGCCGCCACGATGGGCCAATTCTTGAAAATGGAAAGCGAATCGGGCAGCCTTTGTCGGGCGACGTTCGCCCGCCGTCGCTCCGGGGTCGATTCGACCGAAAGGACCAGCGCGGGAGCGCGGTATGAACAGTTTCGTTCGCTCCCAGGAGGGCTGCAGGAATTGCTCGATGCGCTCCAGGAGTCACTGCCGGCCGAGAGCCTTAGGACCGGCCAGCGGGTCACACGACTTGAATCTGCTGCCGGCGGCTGGCGGTTGTGGGGCGACGCTGAGGCGAATGGGGGTGATTGGGGCGAATTCGATCACGTCGTGCTGGCACTTCCCGCTGCGCTTTCGGCGAGATTGCTCGGTGACCTGGCGCCGGACGTTGCCCAGCGGTTGCGGGGGATCGTCGCCGCCTCGAGCGCCGTCGTGGCGCTCGGCGTTCGCGAATCCGACATCGCTCGCCCGGTCGACATCGCCGGCTTTGTCGTGCCGCTGCGTGAGCGGCGGCCGATCCTGGCAGCGAGTTTCACGAGCGATAAATTCGCTGGGCGGGCACCGGCCGGCGAGAAGCTGATTCGCGTCTTCTTCGGCGGCGAGTTGCAGCGGGAATGGCTCGAGCGGGATGATGAGGAGCTGATTCGGATCGCCCGCGAGCAGCTCGCGGAACTGATCGGACTGGGCGGCCCCCCCCGACTGGCTCGCGTGATCCGCTGGAACGACGCGATGCCGCAATACCGCGTCGGCCACTTGCAGCGGGTGCGGGAGATCGAAGCCGGGTTGGCCGCGCATGCGGGGCTGCACCTGATCGGCAATTCCCTGCACGGCGTCGGCATCGCCCCCACGGTGCTGGCCGCGGAACGGGTTGCGACCAGGATCCTTACCGAGTCGGCAAGCGCATTGCCTGGGTGATCCGAATCACGCTGCCGTGGGGCGGTTCGTAACCGGCAGCGCAGGGGCTGATCATTTTCCGAGCGAACCGCTCAGAGTCCGTCCGCTTCCGAAAGGACGACGATCAGGAAGGTCGCGATGGGACCGAGCAACAACGAAATGAACCACCACAAAACGCCGCTGCGACCTTTCGATTGTGCCAGTCCGGCATTGATCAACGACAGCGTTCCCCAACCGACGAAGTAGGCGGCGTCTGAATTCATCAGTGAGTGACCTTGCGTGAGGACCCACGGTGCGGCCGCGGATGGGGACGATACGTAACCAATGCGTGAGGGGCTGCTCAGCCGGGAGTCGGATCTGTTCGCGACGCCTTGCCGAGCAAACTCATTAAACCACAGCGTGACCCGTTCGCCAACAAGGAGTGCCGGATCGACGGCTTAAGCGATGGGCGGGGAAATGTTCAGGTGCGTTTGGTGCAAAGGACACAAATGGCGAGTTCCTCGCAAAAGGTTCCTGCCGCGAATAGCGCTGCCGTCCGTTCAGAATAGGCGAATCATGCGGACCGGATAGCGGAGTGGTGATCGCGGTGGCTCGGATTCTGGTGGGCGAAGCGGTCAGCGACCATCCCGGAGCGATTACGTCCATTGACCGGGGGGCGAACGACGCGACCACCCGCGTGAAACGAAAAACCGACCATCCGTCCGACGCCGCCGTGGGCGCGTCCATCGGTCGGCGGTCAGTTGCTACGCCCCCAACTTGGTAGTGAAATTTTCAAAAGTAAGCCCGTCAACAAGATTACTACGCCAGAATCCTAGCGATGAGCTAAAGTAGGTGCGAACGATTTCCGGTCCGCGCGTGCTTCCCCCTGTTCGCCAGCTTTCGGGGTTCTCACGGAGGCACGGAGGCACGGAGAAGAATTCGCAAGCGTGCCTTGCGAAAGGTGCAACCCACTTCTTGAGGCCAATCCCCTCCCACCAAATCTGCGTAAATCTGCGTAATATGATCATGATCGAGGTCAACGTGATGCCCGACGCACCAACCGCCACTGCGATGTGAGTGAGTGCGAGTGAGGTGACGTAGGCAACCGCCAGCAAAATCCCGGCGGTCACGAACGGAATGCTCGCAGCCTTGCCGGGGTGAACGCCAACAAGCTTGGCTTGCCGGTAGAAGGCAGTCGTTGCGATAAAAGCAACGATCACAATCAGGAGCATGATCTAGGGAAGCGTAAGTAATTGAAGTGAAAATGACTCACATTGCGACGACGAACGCCCCGGATCAGCGGGGTGGCACGATCTGCTCGGGGCTTCGTCAATTCCGTCTTCTCGTCATCGCAAATCTCCTCGTCAAAAAAGGCGATAAGCTGTGATAACCCCGAACCAAGTTTTCGCGGCACTCCCGTCGCTGCGCTTCAAATGATGACTGGAATTGGAGCAAGCTTTAACCGAATGTTTTTGTGCATTCTTCGTGCATCCAGGGGCGATCTTCGTCAGAAAGAGTGCCGTGACGAATGATCTTCCCACTGCCCGGAGTCGTGCCATGATCCATCCGGCACCGTACAGAAGTTGGAATGTTCTTTCCCCGCCCCCAAGCCCGGAAATACGTACGATATCAGTGGGTATGGAATGCTGTCCGAATAATTGGTCGCAAATTTCACGAGGCTCCTCCTGACCCAAAATGAAATGCGCCTACCCTGCACGCTGGGGTATGCCGATCGATGGCGCTCGGGTTGCTGCGCGGTCCGCTGCCGCCGTCTGATCTTGGCACGGCAACGGATCATGCGGTGGTTCGTGCAGCCGGAAGTGGTCGCCACCGCAGGGGTATCGCGTTGCGGCCGCGCTCACGGCCTCATTCCAACAACTTGCGGATGCCGTCCATCAGGACCTGTTCCACCTCCGGCGCGACGTTTGATGCGCTGGGCTGAGTCTCATAGCCGCCTTGCCAATACGCGATCTTGGTGCCGACATATCCGGTGCCATAATCGCCGTACGCCGCCATGCACACTGTCGACTGGGGCTTCATTTCCTGAGCTGCCAACTGGTACTCCACAAACAGTTCGCCCGGCATGTGCAGGATGTCGACATCCCCCAGCCGCAAGCGACTCAGTTCGATTTGGTGTCCGTCGTTCATTCGCGTCAAGAACGCCAATTTCGAAGCGGCCGAAAAACGCTGCGACTCATCCGCCTGCGGATTTTCGAGCGTCGCCCTCAAGGCCGCCACGTCGAGCTTCGGGTTGGTCGGCAAGCTAACCGGCTCGACCCGCCAGGCGACCTCGGCTGCCGTGATCGGCCGCTTGCCGGTCGATTCCCAAGCCCGTCGCATGCCGTCCGCCATCCGCTGGGTTAACAGCAGCCGCAGCTCAGGCGTTCCGTCGTTGTACTTACCCGCCGCCACGTTGCCGCTCGCCCCGTTGAAATGGATCAACGGCAACCCGTCGAGCGCCCGTTCTCGTTCGGCCCTCGCCAACCCGACGAACTCGGAGGTCACCTCCCCCTTGCCGAAGTGACTTTGCGGGTGCGTCGCGTAATAGCTCAGGCAAACGACCGGCTCGTCCTGGTCATAGAACGTCACCATCCTCAGCAGCGGATCGATCACCCCTTCGGGCGCGGCCAACGCCTCCTCGACCCGCACCGCGCTCTGTTCGTATCCGTCACGCCGGGCGTTTTCGACCAGTCGTGACAAAATCGGCTCTGGGATCCGGTAGGAACTCGATCGGGCGATCGCGACCCGGCCGTCCGGTCCCAGAATCCGCCGGTTGGAAGCGACCTTCTCGACTTCCGCTTGGCCGACACCCAAATGGGTGACCGGCCGCGCCGTTTCGACCGATTCACGGACCGCGTCAGCGACCGCGGCGATCGTCTGGCGAACGAACGGGACGTCAAAGCGGCGACCGCCCAAACCTTGAGCCGCCAACATCTCTTCCGCCGAGAAGTCACACCGGACCCCATCATGTTGGTGCAGCACATGCACGGCCACGCGGTCGACCGAAGTTCCCGCGGCCGCCGCCAAACGTTGCCGCCAGACGTCATGGCCCCCGTTGGCGATCCCGATCCAATCGACCGCGCAGAGCACGATCGGCTCGCCGGCACCCAGCAGCACGATACCGCGAGCCGTCAGCGGGTCTTCCACCTTGACGACCGGAGCATAAGCCACCGGACTCCCCAGCGGCGGGGTCGCGTCAGCACGAAACACGGCGACCCGCAGTACCCCCGTCGAATCGGCCAAGGCAACTTCATCCGCCGCATCAGCCCCACCGACCGGCAACACGAGTCCCCAAAACAACAACCCGGCGACCCAAATCGACGCAACCCGCCATGCTTTTCCCAACAATCGTTCCCCACAGCTCACGTCCGGCCGGCAAGAATCTCCCCCGTTTAAATCCCCGCCGAACCGGCCCCAAAGCGTCCTCATCGAGCAAGTCAGCGTCATCACGCGGTCTCCAAAAATGCTGGTACGGGTCAGAGAGCCCGCCATTTTACAGCGAAACGCTAGGCATTAGTGACCATCATCGCAAACGCGTTTGCGTCCAAAGGAGGAAACCGGCCGGGCACTTCCCGGGGCCGGGCGCTGGGCTAGGCACTTTCCGAGGGCTTGTCGGCATCATTCGGGGGCCAGTCGGTGGCGGGACGCCTGACGTGACATCACGGCCCGTGGACGATTTGATTCAGCGCTTCATTGCGGGCTTCTAGATCAGCAAGCCGGACCTCGAGGTTGAGCAGCCTTTGCTCTGTCTCGGGATTCTCATGGACGTTGGTGGTCCTCCCGCAGATGGAAAGGCAGCCCGTCGTCGATGCCAAAGCGACGAAGATGAGAGTAGCGCAAGCGGCTCGGTTTCGGCTGAAACGCATCGTAGATCCCTCTGCTTGGTTTCCAGGCAGCGGCGAGCATCGCCGCCAGGGGCCGGTCAAGTCAATGGCAAGCCGAAGCGTCACACTGGCCGCTGGCCGCTGGCGGATGCGCCGCGGGGCGGTGGATTTTTAAAGCAACCGGCGCGGTCGCTGTGCGGTACGCGGTCCGCGCACCGGACGTCTCCAAAAAGCGTCGTTTTGGGAAGGTCACGGCACACGGAGTGTGCCTACTACTTTGGCTTTCGCAAAAATACACAGCCTGGGGGGGACGGTTGCAGACGCGGCGGGCGGGTCGCTTTGCGAAAAAACTTGTTGTCGATCGGCCGATCGGATACGTTGTCGACATGCGATTGGGCGCCTGCACGCCGTGACGAACGGTTGGGTTGCGCCCGATCGAATGCCGCGTTCCACCGCTTACGCCCCCGCCACCCACCCCGCCTTCCGCCTGGAGATACCGTGATGCGACGACACCAAGCCTGCGGAACGGCTGATCACGCGTTTCACCGCCGAGCTTTCCTACGCAACTCGTTGGCGGGCGGCGGCGCGGCGCTCGGCATGGGCCATCTGCTCTGCGGGGTTCCGGCGATCGCGGCGCCGTTCCAAGCCCGCCAAAAACGGGTGCTGAATGTCTTCCTGCACGGCGGCGTCAGCCAACTGGAGACTTGGGATCCCAAGCCGAATACCGACACCGGCGGCCCTTTTCGAGCGATCCCGACTTCGGTTCCCGGCACGCACATTTGCGAACTGCTGCCGCATACCGCCAAGCAGATGCATCACCTGTCGATCATCCGCAGCCTCGATACGAAAAACAGCGATCACGGCCGGGGCGTGGTCGAGATGACGACCGGCCACAAGCGGATCGTCGGCAGCAACCTGCCGCACCTGGGGGCGGTGACCGCCAAGGCGTTATTGCCCGACGACTTTCCGTTGCCCGGCCACATTTTGGTCCGCAGTTCGCCGGGCAAGCGGAACGTCGAATCGGAACATCACGACGCGGCCTACTTAGGGCCACGCTTCACCAACATGGCGATCTTTGACGGCAAGCCGCCCAACAGCATCGCCCGCCCGGAAGGGTTGTCGGAACAAGCCGACCTCCGCCGCAACGGCTTGCGCCAACGCTTCAACGACCGTTTCGCCGGTCGCCGCCGCACCGCCGATTCCGAAGCTTACGGGTTCTCGTTCGATCAAGCTCGTGACCTGATGGAACGTGGCGAAGTTTTTGATTTGACTCGCGAATCGGCGGCGGACCAAGAGCGGTACGGCACGAGCGAATTCGGGAAACATTGCTTGCTGGCCCGCCGGTTGATCGAACACGGCGTCCCTTACGTCCAAGTCAATCACGCCGATTACGACACGCATCACGAAAACTTCAATTTCCACATCGAGCAACTGGGCGAGTTCGACCAGCCGTTCGCCAACTTGGTCGCGGACTTGGCCGACCGCGGGTTGTTGGAAGACACCCTGATTTGCGTGATGAGCGAGTTCGGTAGGACTCCCAAGATCAACAAGACTTACGGTCGCGATCACTGGGGGAAAGCTTGGAGTGTCGTCATGGGCGGCGCCGGCATTCAACCGGGTGCCGTGATCGGCAGCACGAACGACAACGGCACGGAAGTCGTCGACCGCGTCGTGGATCACGGCGACGTGTTCCACACGATCCTGCAAGCCGTCGGGGTCGATACCCGCGACAATTTCGACGTCGGCGGCCGCTCCTTCCCGATCGCCGACCCGGCGAAAGGGCCGATTTCGGAGCTGTTGGCATGAGCGAAGCGGAGCCAACTGCGGAGCCACCGGCGGAACCCTTCCGAGTCGAAGTGGCGGTCGAGTTCAAGCATTCGCGGCCTTTGACCTGTTGCCACTGGGAACCGCTTTCGCGATACGTCTTTTTCGGGGCCGAGGACCATCTGGTTCATCGGTACGATCTGGCGGACGGGACCGTGATCTCACTCGCCCATCACGACAGTTGGGTGCGAGATTTCGCGTCATCTCCCGACGGAGCAACGGTCTACTCGGCCGGCTTTGACGGCGTCGTGGCCTGTTGGCCGATCGCGGGCGAATCGCCGCAGCCACTGCGCGTCATTCCCGCCCATGACGGCTGGGTCCGCGCGGTCGCCGCCAGTGCTTGTGGTAAATTCCTAGCGACCTGCGGCAACGATCGATTGGTCAAGCTCTGGGACGCCGCCGACGGACGACTGATCCGGGAATATTCCGGCCACGAACATCACGTTTACAACGTCATTTTCCTTCCCGATTCGTCCCAACTCGTTTCCTGTGACCTGAAGGGATTCGTCCGGGCTTGGCAGGTCGATTCGGAACACTCGAAACCGCTGGCGACCGTCGCCCAGTTGCACGACTACGACACGACCTTTCGCGCCGACATCGGCGGCGCCCGAGGGATCGCCGTCCATCCCGATGGCGGCCTGGTAGGACTCGGCGGGATCACGAAGGTCACCAACGCCTTCGCCGGTGTCGGCGACGTCGCCGTGGCGCTGGTTCATACCGATAGCGGCGAAGTCGTCCGCGTGTTGGAATCGAAAGAGGCGGTCAAAGGGACGATTTGGGGAGTCGCCTACCACCCGGGAGGCTACTGGGTCGGCGTCTCGGCTGGCGGCGGTGGCGGTTGGCTCCATTTTTGGGACGGCCAGAATGACCACGAGTTCGCCAAGGTGAAACTCAAGTTCGACGGTCGGGGGATGAGCCTTTCGCCGGACCTAAACCGCATCGCAGTCGCCCACGCCGATTCCCACCTCCGCATCCACGAACTGACTGATCAGCGGCCGGCGACACCCCCGGCCGGGTGATCGACCTCATCCGGGTGATCGCCGCCGGTCGGGTGATCGCTGGCGGCAAAGTTCGCCCGGTCGAGCAGACGCGGCCGAAATCGGCTCACCACCATCGCTTTTCAACAGACGACGCCATGCACCACACGCTCTTTGTCTCGCTCGCCCTGGCAATCGGTTTCTTCGTCGGCAGCAACAGCAACAGCGGTCACGTGCAAGCGGCTGAGATCGTGGTCCGCGACACCGAATCGTTGCGCGCGGCGATCCGTGATCTGAAGCCCGGCACGACGTTGAAGATCGCTCCTGGTGAATATCCCGGTGGCCATTACGTCGGCGGCGTGGCCGATTTGACCATCGAGGGACTCGACCCCAACGACCCGCCCCGTTTCGTCGGAGGCAGCAACGCCTGGCAATTCTCACGCTGCCCGAACTTGACGCTGCGTCACTTGAAAATGAGCGGCCAGACCGGCAACGGGTTGAACTTGGACGACGGCGGCCGGTTTGACGAACCCGTCCGCGGGATCACGTTGGAGCATTTGCAGATCAGCGACATCGGTCCTCGTGGGAATTTCGACGGGATCAAATGCTCGGGGCTCGACGAGATGACGATCCGTGACTGCACCGTGACCGGTTGGGGTGGCCAAGGGATCGACATGGTCGGCTGCCATCGGTCGTTGATCACCGGTTGCCGATTTGTCGGCAAGCCCGGCTTCACCGCTTCGGCAGCCGTGCAAACCAAGGGGGGCAGCTCGGAGGTCACGATCGAGAAATGTCACTTCATCGGCGCCGGCGAGCGACCGCTGAATATCGGCGGTTCGACCGGGCTGACCCTGTTCCGGCCGTCGGGGGTGAAGTACGAAGCGAAATCGATCGTCGCCCGAGACAACGTCATCGAAGGCAGCTCCTGTGCGGCCGCCTTCGTGGGGGTCGATGGAGCCGAATTCGTCGGCAACACGATCCTTTATCCCGAGAAATGGATCTTCCGCATCCTGCAAGAAACGACCGCTCCGGGCTTTGCCCCCGCGCGAAACGTGCTGATCAAAGACAACCGAATCGTCTTCCGCCGCTCCCAAGTTTCCGTCGATGTGAACATCGGCCCGGGGACCGAGCCCGAAAGTTTTCGCTTCGTAGCGAACCATTGGTTCGCTGAAGATCGCCCGCAGGCGTCCAAACCGAACCTGCCGGTCGCCGAGGTCGACGGTAAGTACGGCACCGATCCGCGGCGTTAGCATCCGACCCGTCTGCCGCGAGGCCCACGAGATCCTCCGGCTCGTACCCAAAGTGGACGTGCCGCCGCAGCGTGAAGCCGTTTCAATCGGTCGGCAGCATCACCCACAAATCGGGGCGGCCGGCGTTGCAATGAACGGCCCGGGCGAGCACTCCCATGCAGGCCCACGAGACGAACAGCGTCATGCGGGCGGCGTGCCAGGCGAACGGGTACTCGCCGCCCCGCCCGGAATGTCGGTTCTCGACGCTCGGCACCGGATGAAAAATGGTCTCGATCCAAACCGATCGTGACGGCTCGTCATCCTGCCATCGGTCCAACCCGCGGACCGTGTCGAACAAAATCTGTGGCGGAACACCTCGGTCGATCACTTTCCTGTCGATCGCGTACGACGCCTGGCGACTGATTGTCGGCAGCGTCAATAAGCCGATGAAGGTCCAGAGGGTGAATCCCAAGCCGGTCATCGCCAATTCGCCGACGCTCGTCACCCCTGCACCGGGCAGCATCGCGGAAAGGACGAATCCGACCAACACCCAGACGAGCGCGACCAGCACGCCGCGAGTTCGGCTGCCTGACCGGACCGCTTCCAGACGTCTGGCGATCGTCACCGCCAACTCTTGCGGCGCCAACCGTTCGACGCTCCCGGCCGGGATCACCACCGATTCGAAACGGGGCAAGCCGACGACACCGCCGGTGAAACCCGGGTCGTCATGGTCAACCACCAAGACCGGCAGCGATTTGAAGCCCCACCGCGAGGTCTGCGTCACGGCCCGCTCGATCGCCGCGTCACTGCCGACCAGCCGCCCTCCCGAGCCGAGCGCCGCGATGTGACGCTGAAACGCGATGATGACAACCGCCATCACGAAGACCGCCACGGCGGCAGCCGTTAAGCCGTTCCACCTGCCGAAAGCGAGGATCAACAAGCCGGCAGAGACAAACACCGCGGATTGGATCAGCACGCCCCGAATCCATTTGGTTGCGAACCGGCCGAACGAAATCGAACCGGGCCGGGAACGGTTGGGGAGGAACCAACCGCCGACGACGTCGAGCGGGATCATCCAAGCGATCCAGCAGGCGACGACAGCCAGCAGCGACCCGAAATCGGCTGGCCGCCAAAAGGTTGTGGTCGGAAGCAGTCGCAGCGGCACACGCATCCAGAGCAGCAGCAGGCTGATCAAGACGATCGAACCGACGCCGCAGATGCCGAGCCACAAACGGGAACGCGCGTGAGTGATGACTGGGGCTCCAGGAAAGCATCAGGATCGCGAAGCAGACAAACGACTAGCTTTCGCCGACAGGATGTTGCCGGCGATGCCGCTCAGCCACCCGCCTTTTTTTCTAACTCGTCCAGTTGCTTGCCGATCTCTTCTGCCTCGGCTCGCTTCAGGTCGCTTTTCTTGCGATTGACCGTCGATAGCTGAAAGGCCTCTTCCATCAGGCGGTTGTACTGTTCTTGCAACTTGTCCTTGCTCGGGGCGCTGCCAAACATGCGATGACTCTCGAAGGGGAGGAAATGCGTTTGCTCACATTGTCGGGCGTCGTCAATTGCCAACGCCGAGACATGGCGGCTCGAAGCGCAGCCGTGCCGGTGCGGCGGACGGATGCACGTGCGGATGCACGAGGGCTGATACAATGCGAACACCCCTTCACTCGTCAGCCAACCCGTTCGATCCGCTGATTTCGATTCGACCACCGCCCGGATCGCGATGCTGTCGCCGAGTTCGACGTTTGCGGCCGATGCGGCAGTTCGTGACAGGCCCCCCATTCACGGAGTCCAAGATGGCGACCTCCTTCTCCCGCCTGCTGCTCGGCATTTGGGTCAGCTCGGTCTTCACGCACCCCGTCGCGTTGGGGAGCGATCCGCCCAACTCGGGCGATGAGACGATTGACGAACCGGTGGCGGCCGAGGAGCTGACAGAGGCGGAACTGAAGTCGATGGCCCAGCGGGCGCTGGCACGCCTGGAAGCCGGCTCGGCCGGATCGGCGGAGCAGCGAATCTGCTTCACCTGCCACAGCCAATCGCACCCGGTGCTGGCGATCGTCGAGGCGAAACGCCGCGGCTTCAGCATCGACGAAGAAAATCTTGCCACCCAAGTTCGCCATACGGCCGAGCACCTGAACCGGGGCCGCAAAGAGTACCTCGAAGGCCGCGGCCAAGGTGGCAAATCCGATACCGCCGGATACGCGCTGTGGACGCTGCACGCCGGCGAATTTATCAACCCGGAAACGACGGACCCGGTCGTCGCTTGGTTGCTGTCCCAGCAATTGCCGGCCGGGAACTGGAAACGTTCGAGCGACCGCCCGCCGTCGGAAGCGAGCCATTTCGCGACGACCTACGTCGCGTTGAAGGGGATCCTCGATCATGCGACCTCACCGCAGCTCGTCACGGCTGCGGAATCGGCCGAATCGGCTGTTGCTGAGCCTGCCGACGAAGCCGAACCGACGACCATCGAGGAACCCGCCGCAACCGAGGAACCGGCAGCCACAGAGAAACCGGCGGCCGGCGAGAAAGTGACCGCAAGCGACGAGGCGACGGCCGAGGAGAACGACAATGCAGCCGAAAACGGCGACTCGCTTCCGCCAACCACGCCAGCCGATTCCGTCCGCCGAGCTCGCACGTGGCTCGTCGACGCCAAAGCAGCCGATACCGAAGATCGGGTCTTCCGGTTGCTCGCACTGAGCCTCGTCAGTGCCCCCGACGCGGCCATCTCCGCCGCCGCAGAGGAACTGATCGATTCCCAGCGTGCCGATGGCGGATGGGGACAATTGGACTCGCTGGACAGCGACGCCTATGCCACCGGCACCGCGATGCACGCGCTGCGGCAAACGGGTCAATTGGCTGTCGACTCCGCACCCTACCTCCGCGGCCTCCGGTTCCTGGCAAAGACACAGCATGACGACGGTTCGTGGCACGTCGTCAGTCGCAGTCGCCCGTTCCAAGCTTATTACGAAACCGGCTTCCCACACGGCAAAGACCAATTCATCTCCACCTCCGCCACCGCCTGGGCGACCTTGGCGATTCTCGCCGCCCTGCCGGACGCCGCCGCGCCCCAGCCGTGATCACCGGCCGCCTGCCGGATCTCCGGTTCGTCGCCACCAACACCGCCGTGTCAGGAAGCCAACCCGTTTCGCGGAACGTAGCGGCCGTCGGCGATCAGCCGAACGAGGTCGACCGTGGTGACGATCCCGACCAGCGTCCCGTCATCGGTGACCGGCAGGCGATGCACCTTGAGATCGAGGAACTTGCCAGCGATTTCCATCAGCGGCATGTCGATCGGGACAGTCCAGGGTTGGCGAGTCATCACGTCGCCGACGGTGAGCGTCTCCAATCGTTCGCCGATCCGGTCTGCGATGTCGCTGAGCGATTCCATCGGCGCTTCGTGAAAGCCGGTATCGTCGAAGTAGAAATCGGATGTCCTTTCGGCGACTTCGCGTTCGGCACAGATCTGACGCACCACGTCGGCCCTGGAAATGACCCCGACCAGACGCCCTTCATCGACCACCAAAAACCCGCTGACCCGTTCCGCCACAAGCTCCTGTTCGAAATCCGGCAACGGCATCGTCGAGGGGACGGTGTGCAAGCCGACTCGCATCACGTCCGCGGCGGTCCAAATTCGTGGAGTAGGATTCATCGGCGAGCAGTCTTTGAGGGAGAAGCGGCAGGACGGAAAAGTCGAAAAGCGGGAAGCGGCCACGTTAAGGATCGTGCGGCAAAAAAGTGTTCGGAACCTTCTGTGCCAAGCACCCGAAGGGGGAGTTCCTCGCAAAAGGTTCCGGACACTTTTTTACCGCTCCTTGCTAAGCCGGTCCTGATCCGTCGAGTGGGTCAAACGGATGGGGTTCCGTCAGCAGGTATCCCCAGTCCGACGATCTCGAGCAATCGCAACGCGTTGGTCGTCGGTGAAACCCCTTCGCGCATCTGATAATCGAAGCTCATCTGGTCCCGGCCTTGATCGTCTTTCGTGATCGTTTCACGGAAGTGGACCGTGTGGGCGATCGCTCGCAGGCCCGGGTCGTCCGCCAATTCCAGATCATGCGTGCTGATCGCCCCGATCGCGCCGTGATCGATCAGGTGCCGCAACACGTGAGCGACCGCGATCTGGCGTTCGCGGCTGTTCGTTCCCTGCAAGATCTCGTCGAGCAGATAAAGCAGCGTCGGCGGCGGTGCGGCAGCCGAACCCGCGGCCACGTCGCTTACCAAGCCGGCCCGTTTGGCGGCGAGCGATTCCGCATGCCGGACGACTCGGGCCAGCGACTGCAGTTCCGCCATGTAAAACGAGACGCCTTCACCCAGGTTGTCCCGCACGCGGATGCTGGTCGCCAATTCCAAATCGGGTAACGCAAAGGCGCGAGCACAAACCGGCCCGCCGGCACCGGCGAGCAGCACGTTCAGCCCCACGCTTCGCAGCAGCGTGCTTTTGCCCGACATGTTTGACCCAGTGACCAGCAACAGCGTCCCGCGAGGCCCGACCGAAACGTCATTGCAAACCCGTTGGTCGTCACCGAGTAAGGGGTGACCGAGCTGTTCCGCGGCCAACAGCGATTCCCCAGCAACCCACGTCGGGGTCGCCCAGTCGGGGTTTTCGTCGATCAAAGCCGCCAGCGATGCGGCCGCCTCGAGTTCCCCCAACGCGTCAAACCAACTGGCCGCATCCGCTGAATACCGCCGCTGCCAACGCTCCAAACGACGCAGCACATGCAGGTCCCAAAGCCCGCCCATCTGCAGCAACAGGTAAACCAAAAAGAGGCCGCCGCCATGTTTCAACGACGCCGCGACCGCGACCCGACCGAGCGACTTCATCGCCCCCGACGCCCCGTGCGTGGGGTCGCAAAGCGTTCGCTTGGCATGGTCGATCAGGTCGCCGGGATCCGATGTGGCTTGCCGCGATTCGCCTTTTCCGCGACCGGTGGTGGCCGCTTGCGGTTCACCGTCAGGCAACGATTCACAGAGTTCGAACATCCGCCGATAGCCCTCGACGTCGCCTCGCCCCGACAACGCCGCGGCGAAGATGTCGTGAACGTCACCGAGCAGGAAAGTCGAAATCCAAAGGTTGATGCCGACCACCGCGGCGATCGCGATGCCGAACCAGCGGATCAATGTCTCGCTCGCTGACCCGGCCTCGGGATCTGCCCCCCGAGCCGCCACCACGGCGGCGAACAACGCGACCAGCAAGCCGGTCAGGATCAGCGGCGATAAACGCGACCAGGCTGATAACATCGGGTGCCGCTGCAGCCACGACGGCGATTGGATCCAACGCAAGAAATGATCCGGGTCGGCCGTGCCGTCAGCCGCTCGTCGGGCGTGCGTGTAGAAATCGACTCGCCACGACCGCAGCGGCGCCAAACGCTGTGCCGCCGCGTGCCGTCGAGCCGCCGTTGCCTGCCGAGCCGGCCCGATCAACCAACCTGCCAGCGTCCGCAATCCCGGCCCGAGCGAAGCCACCGAAACGAGCTGAAACAGCGAGCCTTGCCCGAAGACGTCGAGGTCATCCGCGACCGCCGCGATGTCGGGGGAGTCCCCGCCACGATCGTCGGCTTGACCGAGCTTCGGGTTCCACAGCGGCAAACGGTCCCAACGTCGCTCGCCGCGCGCGATCAGCCGCTTGACCACGCCACGCCGCAACCGTTCGGCATGGAACCGATCTCGTACGTTTTCATGCCAAGTCACCGCGACCAAGAACGCGATGCCCGACAGCCAACCGAACGTGACCAGCCCCGCATGAGGGACGAGCCGATAACCGAGCAGCAACAAGCCGATGGCAGCCAAAAACAGGCCGCTGCGGATCAGGTTCCAGCGGCGATCGAGGACCAAGCCCCGGCGTCGGGTCTGCTCCAGATTCGCGAGCCATTCGCGGTACTCGGCGAGCGCAGGTTTCATGAGCTGTCGGTCAGGTTGCATATTCAATTGGCTGCGGCGACCCGCGGCCGACGAGTGAAGTTGGCGCGTCCGCCCTCAACCATCCTGGGCGCAACCCGGTCCTCCAGGTTGGGACGGAAAACCGTCAATAGCAACAACGGCAGGAACCACGCCAGATAAAGACCGCCGCCGTAAGCATGCCAAAATTGAGCCGCGACCATCAACGCCGCCGAGTAGGCGATCAGCGTCCCGAGGTTCTTCTGGACCGGCCAGAGGGCAAAAAAGCCGCTGAGGATCAGGAAGAATACGAGCAGCGGCAAACGGTAAATCGGTTCCCAACCCAACCCCCAAACGCCCTTCAAATCCCGCATCAGCGGCGCCATCAAACCGAACATCCGCATCAGATGATTCGACAACGGCAGGCTGCCGTCGATCACCAACAGGCACATCATCACCAGCAACGACACGACGACGCCGGCGACGAACCGCCAAACCCCGCAGAGTCGATAAAAACTGATCCACAGCGGCAACAGGAACAGCGGGTAATAGACCAGACCGGCCGCGGCGCCCAAGAACAGCCCGGCCAAGACCGGCCGCCGATAACACAGCACCGCCCAAACCAACAACGCCGCCGGCAACGCGTGGTCGACCCGCCCGGTCATCTGGGCGGTGTAGGGGAGCATCAGATAGAGCGTCGCGGAACCGATCCCGGCGCGAAAGTTGCCAAAATGGCGGTATCCGATCGAGATGATCCCGACCACGATCGCCAGGTGCGACGCGATCGCCAACACCCGCGCCAACCGGACGACACCGTTCTCAGGTGAATCGCCATTCATCTCCACGTCAGGCAGGATCACCGTCGAGCCGTCGGGGCGGGTCAACACCAAGTTCGGCCGCGTCGGGATCGCCGGCAACATGTTCATCAACGAATAACCCGGACCGAGCTGCGGGCCTTGCTCCACCTGCAACCGTGGCGTGCTGGTGATCACATTCGCCATCATGAAGATGAACAGCCAGACGCCGATGAACAACAGCCCGCCGGACGTCAAGTTCGGATCGAGCAGCGGCCGCCGGACCATCAACGGGTCGATCAGCAAACGTACTAAAATCAAGACCTGGATCGACAACAACCAGACGAACCCGTAACGCTCGACCTCGCGTGGCGTGAACAGCACGCCGGCGTCCGAAACCTCATCGCCGTCTGCCAGCGTCTCGACAGCCGAATCGGCCGGTTGGTTCAAGCCCGTCAGTGTGTCGGAGACGGCGGTGGTGAGCGGGTCGCCCAGCGGTTCGGCGGCCTCCCCCGATCCCGGCAACGCCCCCAACCCTTCAACCCCGCCGTTGACCGCGGCGATCGATCCCGCATCCTGCGCCTGCGATTCGAGCCATTCTTGGGCGCGGATCTGTTCCCGTTCCACCAGTTGTCGACGACGCCCCTCGTGGACGATCAGCAAACCGGGCGCGAGCAGAATGAGCAGCACCAGATCGAGGTTGCGCATGCTCCAGAAGCGATGGAACACGAAAAACAAGCCGATCGTCAGAAACGACGACAGGTAAACCCATGTCGTCGGATCCGGCCGCTTGTAATGGAGTAGGATTTCGCTCATTCGCCTCCTCGCAAACTGACACAATACGGGGCCCAACCGATCTTTGCTAGCGGTTGGTATGAACATAATTTCCCCAACCAATTCTCCACCCCGCGACGGTTGCCGATCCCCCGCTCGCGGTGCCCCAGCGTTCCCCACCGTCGCTCGTCAACCCGCAGTTCCCTGCGGACGCCCGTTCACCCGCCGTCTGTCGGCCCCTGCCGTCTACCCCAATCGTGCCCCCCCGCGCCGTTTCTCCGGTTCCGAACCCCCTGCCGGCCACGAATTCCCCCACAACCTCAACCACCAGCCGGCGGAACGTTCGACTCGTACGGATTTTGGCGATTTTCACATGTCTGGCGACCCCGGTTCGATCAGGCGTATAATCGAAAGGTAGCTTGCGATTCGGCGCAATCCGCCACAACCGCTCGCTCTGCCGAGAATTCCCGCCGAAAACTCGCCCTTTTTCCGGAACGCCGCACCATGGCTAAGCGACCCACTCCCGGCCAGCCCGCCGTCCATCCGCCGACCCGACGACGCTTCCTGCGTGGTTGTGGCACCGCCCTCGCCCTGCCTTGGATGGCGTCGCTGCTGCCCCGGGAAAGCTCAGCAGCCGGTGGTGAAGCGGTCAAGCCGCCGGTTCGTGCCGCCTTCATCTATTTCCCCAACGGCGTCTGGGAGAAATCTTGGGTCCCCGCCCAGACCGGCCGCGATTACGAATTGTCACCGTCGCTCGAACCGCTGGCCGACATCCGCGACGACGTGCTGGTCCTCAGCGGGCTGGATAAACAGCACAGCCGACGTGGCGACGGCCACTACGCCAAGACCGCCAACTTTCTGACCGGCATGCCCGTCGCCAAGACGACCGGCCGAGACGTCAGCAGCGGCGGGATTTCGGTCGATCAACTGATCGCCCAGCATTCGCGCTCCCATACCCCGCTGCCGTCGCTGGAACTGGCGACCGAACCGGTGATCACGGGTATCGACAGCAACGTCGGCTTCACCCGGCTGTACGGGTCACACATCTCCTGGGAATCGCCCACGCGACCCGTCGCCCGCGAAATCAACCCCCGCCTGGCTTACGAGCGGCTGTTCGGCAAATCGGTATCCAGCGCTTCCGGAAAAGCCGAATCGTACCGCAACCTGCTCGATTTCGTCCTGGAGGACGCCAAGCAGCTGCGGCCGCAACTCGGCCGAGACGACCAATTCAAGATGGACGAATACCTCGATTCCGTCCGCTCGGTAGAACAACGGATCGAATTCGCGATGCGAAAAGACCCGCGTCCTTGGCAACCGGCGGTCGACGAAGAGCAGATCCGAGCGGCAACGCCCGGCGTGCCGGCAGATTTCCGCGAACACATCGGCGTGATGCTCGACCTGATGGTGATCGCCTTCCAAACCGATTCCACGCGAGTCGCCTCGTTGATGTTCGCCAACGACGTCTCCGGGCGGAATTTCTCGTTCGTCGACGGCGTCACCGGCAGCCACCACGAGTTGTCGCACCACGAGAACAAGCAGGAAAAGATCGACCAATATCAGCGGATCAACCGTTGGCACGTCGAGCAATTCGCGTCGATGTTGGCCAAACTGAAAGCGATCCCCGAAGGCGACGGCAACCTGCTCGACAACTCGATGATCCTGTTCGGATCGAGCATGTCGGACGGCAACCGCCACGACCCCGACAACCTGCCGATCCTATTAGGCGGCCGAGGCGGAGGGACGATCGACAGCGGCCAACACCTCCACGCCGACGTCCCGCTCTGCAACCTCTACGTCTCCATGCTGGACCGCATGGGAATCGAAGTAGAAGCCTTCGGCGACAGCACCGCCCGCCTGCTGTAATCGGAAAGATCGGATAGCAAGCACATGCCAAACGCAACCTTCCGGCCTGTTTCGGAACGCAGAAACCTGTGGGTTGTCGCTGCCGGCTTCTTGACTTGCGTTTGCCTGCTCGTGACCTTGATCATCCTCATCGGCAGGATTCCGGTCAGCGGTAATGTTGCCATCGACGGAAGCCATTCGGATCGCTTTGAACAGATCATGAAGGAGAACGGCATCCTATTCTGGACGGGGATCTCGGGCATGGGAATGATGTGGGTGCGATTCGACAATCCCTTCCCGCTTCGCCGCGTTGATGACCTGATCCTTGACGACGCCCGCCGCAACCATTATCAGGCGATTATCGAATACAGGTGCGTCATACCCTACTTCAACCACACCGTGACCGCACTCTGATGCCCCCAACTGACGACTGACAAGTGACCCGTGGCAGGATCAGCCGATGCGTTCCGTCTCCTTGATGAACCGATTTGGCTAAGTTGAGGCAAAGCGCCAATCGATTAAGGAATCGGCGGACCTTTTACGGGCGCTATACATCGCGTCTCTGGGATCTCACGCAGGCGCGGAAAAAACAAAAATACACCAAATCTATGATCGTCTTTTTTTTGGTGATCCGTGTCCGCAACAGCCTTTCCGCTCGATATTCCGACAGAAAAAAGTTTTAGCTTGAACCCCTACGAACCTGTCGCGCACACGTCGCTACCTGCGGCAAACAGATCGCCGCGGCAACGCAGGGTCTTTGTTGCCTTTCTGATCTTGGGACTGCTTTCGTGGGGCGCGCTGCTTTTGGTTCGCGAAATCCCGATTTACCCGCCATCGGCTCCACCCCAGCCGAGGATATTCCTGTGGTCGGCTTTACTCTTCTGCATGGTGACGGGTTTTGCCTGTGGGCTTGTCGCGTGCTATGGCATCTACCACTCAATAAAATCCGGAACGCGCCCGGTTCTCATGACGTTTGTCTATCTTCTAACGGGGCTTGTTCTTAGTTTCCCGAGTGTCGTGTTGACAATCGCACTGCCCCTTCTTTGGCGACTTGAAGTTCATTGAGGCGCATTTGCAATCCGCATGAACCGCCGGAACGTATCACCCACCAATCGTGTTTTTTTAACCGCTAATGAACACTGATGAACGCTAATCAGATTGCGAAATTCTGAATTTCCGTAAATCATCACCCGCCTGAAGGCCGTTCTGATCGAACCGGATCGTGCCTCCCACAAACCGCATCGAGCGGCCGATCGATCGCGGTGGATCACACTCGCCGGATCGGCGCAGAGCCAAGTGGGTGTCAGCTTCCGAAGGCCATCACTTTCCAGAGGCCAGACGAGGTCGCCTTTCCGGGCCGAAGGCCCAGCGGTTTGCCTAGCCCAGTCCAACGGACTGGGAACGCGGCCAATAAAAGACCGCTAGGGCCAACGGCCCGGCAATTTGCGACAAAGCACCGTAACGAGATTGCCAAACAATTTGCTAGGGATCGAACGATCGGGCAAACGGTCCTGCCGTTGGCCCTTTTGGGAATTCGGATTCTCGGATCATCACCCCGTTGGGCTTGGCTAGGAAAATGGCTGGGCCGTTGGGCCAAAGGAAAAGGCCGGAACAAAGTGGGGGTCACCGTCCAAATGGGCCCCCCCGCTAGTCATCAAGCCATTTCCAGTCCGCACGTTCACGCCTTTGTTATCCGATCTTGGTTGCGCTAATTTTCGATGACAATCCCAATGATCTTCTTGGGGTATTTCTTCCGCAGTTGATCCATATTATCGCACGAATAAAAACTAACAAAATCTTCGGCTGATTCAGCATTTCCGTCGACGACAAAAACTTCCAGAAACCCAATTTCTGGCTGCGAGATGATCATCGCGATCTTGCCAGGTTCGGTCTCGAGATCCGTGTGATCCGACAGTTTCCCTTTTCCTTTACATCTCTCTTTGTACCAAGCACTTACCTGTTCAAGGCTTCCATCGGACACGAACACAATCGCATTTTTGACGCGGCCCCAGTTGTAGGACAGCGGAAGAGCTTCTATCAGCGTTTCTGGAAGAAACGTGGAGAGCGGTTTGGCAACAGCGTTTCGGATCGGCTCGTCCCAGGTTTCCGTTTTCCAGACGAACACACCTTTGCTATTGATGTAGCCTCTGGTCTTGCCTTTCGTTACCAACGCCAAACCACCTCGAAAACCACCTGCCTCATCAAACTGCCTGGAAATGGCAATGTCCCCATTCGTGTCGATATAGCCAACGAGGCCATCTTCTCCTTGAATCGTTGCATATCCACTTTGAAACCAACCGACATCACCGCTTTCGGTTACCGCGGCGATTTCCTTGCCGACGGAGTCAATGAGGACAGTCTTGCCTTCCGATTCGGCAACGAAGATTGAACCGTCCCACGGTGCGGTTATTTGGTCGTACTTCCCGAACGCCACGAGAACATTGCCTTCAGAATCAAGCAGCCCAACTTCGCCGTCTTTGACCGCCCGTATCGCGCCGGCATTCGGATTTTCGAGCCCGGCATAGACACCCGGTTGAATCACAAAATTGCCGGCTCGATCCATCAGGCCAGGGTCTCTGTCGTTGTCTGTAGCAACGAAAACGCATGCACGTCCTTCTTTAAAGCCGTACGAATACATCAGCGCTCGATTTTCAAAGACGAATTGCCCTTGCTTGTTGATAAAGCCAGCCGTTCGTTTCGCGAGTTGTTCCTTTCCGACAGACGATTGCATGAAAGGGAAAACCCGCGTACTGACAAAAGCCAGTCCCTCGGAGAAGTCGCCGGCAGTGTAGTACTGCGGTTTGATGACGAGTTTGCCTTCTCGATTGATGAACCCGTCGACACCGGTAGAGTCGTTAATGTGTATCCGGGCCATTCCGTCTTGGAAGTCATGGTACGAGTACGTTTCAAACCCCTCGATATCAGTTACTCCCTCGGGCGGCACAGGCGGAATGACAAAGTTGCCACCGGGGTCGATAAAGCATTCGGATGGTGCCACCCATTTTTTGGTGGCGTCGTGGCGGGGCGGTGGTGGGCATCGGACCGACCGGCATGATGGCTGGCAAAAAGGCTGGGACATGCCGGGAGCTCGA